>JBLHMK010000005.1:0-46479 GCA_047621945.1 Flavobacteriaceae bacterium | reverse complement strand
ATTTAGCAATTGGTGCATTAATTTGTACGATTGACACCTCTGTAGCAGCTCCAGAAGGACAAAAAGCTGCACCAGTAGAAGTAAAAGAAGAAGCACTTGTAACAATAGCTCCTAAAGAAGAAAAAAAGGCGGAACCTGCTAAAGTGGAAGCCAGTCATGCAAGTGGACATGCTTCTCCAGCTGCAGCAAAAATGGCAGCAGAGAACAACCTTCAAACTTCCCATATTGTAGGCAGTGGACGTGGAGGTAGAATTACCAAAGAAGATGTAATAAAGGCTATAGAGAATGGAACCGCTACTATTCAACAAGGCGCAGCTGCATTGTTAGGGTCAGGTAAAACTTTTTCAAGAGAAGAGCGTTCGGAAAGAATGTCTCGTTTGCGTAAGACTATTTCTGAGCGATTAGTATTTGCAAAAAATTCAACTGCCATGTTAACCACTTTTAATGAAGTGAACATGGACGCCATCTTAGCAATAAGAAAGAAATTTAGAGATTCATTTTATAAGAAGTATGGGGTGGGCATTGGTTTCATGTCGTTCTTCAGTAAAGCAGTAGCTTTATCTTTAGAAAAATTCCCAGCTGTAAATGCTCAACTTGATGTTGAAAATGGGAATGTAATCTATCATGATTACGTAGATATCTCAATTGCAGTTTCTACCCCTAAAGGATTAGTAGTGCCCGTTATCCGAAATGTAGAATCTTTGAGCATGGACGGTATTGAAAAAGAAGTAAAGCGTTTAGCTGTTAAAGGTCGAGATGGTCAGTTAACCATGGATGAAATGACAGGTGGAACTTTTACCATTACAAATGGTGGCGTATTTGGTTCTTTACTTTCCACCCCAATTATCAATCCTCCTCAGGCTGCAATCCTTGGAATGCATAAAATTGAGGAAAGACCAATGGCCGAAAATGGACAAGTAGTCATTAAAAACATGATGTATCTTGCTTTAAGCTATGACCATCGAATTATCGATGGAAAAGAATCTGTAAGCTTTTTAGTTTCTGTAAAAGACTATTTAGAAAATCCAGAAACTATGCTTCTTGGAACTGATCCTGTAGACTTACTTCTAGGAATGTAAAACCATTCTAAAATTATTAAAGACCTAAACAGTAAATTGTTTAGGTCTTTTTTTTCACCCCATAGCTCCCCTACTCACCGAAGAACTACCCCCACTAATTCATGTAAATTAATAATAATATTTGAACGACATTCGAATATAAAAATTATTTACTATGAACTCTACAAAGCTATTAACCCTCGTTCTAATTCTTGCCATTTTAGTTTCAAGTTGTGAGAAGGAAACCAACTTTTCAAGCCCCCAATCTCACACCCTTACTATAAAAGGTTCTTCCAACTTAAGTCATCCGAATGCAGCTGCAGGAAGTATGGTACAATTTCAAGTATGGGAAGGTCGGCTAATACTAAACAACGCCGAAGATTTCTCTCTGCTCATGTGGGCACTTCAAGAACAAAACCTGCCAGCGTGGGAAACATCCATTGAATTCAACTCCCTACGAGCAAGGCACAAGTCTACGGACCTTAAGGAACATGAAATTTCATCCGTACTCAATGAATACGGATTGATTCAAATCAATCCATACCTATTCAAATTAGACTTTGAACAACAAAAAGTTTATGTGTTACCACTTGAATACATCCAACACCTAGAAGATTTACGAGAAGTAAACCTGAGCAATTCTCTAATTAAAATCTTTGATTTTGAAGATGATGTTTGGACCCTACTTAAAGAAAGCAAGACCTCAGAAAATATAACGGAATCTACTACCAAAAAATGCTCCGAACAAAAATCAAAAAACAAGCAAGTACAAACAGAAGCAGCAAGTTGTGTTTGTACTCCATATTACTGGCAGGTTAGCACCATATCCCTGCGATACAACCGCTTTGGTATTTGGGAAACCGTTAAGGCATATTACGCGAATAACCTCTATCATGTTATTGGTCAAAACAACAATCACTACACTAATGCTAATTTGATAGAAGGCCGTATCTACTATCATTTTAAAGAAAGATGCGGGAGTACATATTATGGAACATTAACTCTTGCTCCAGGTCAATATAAATTAATGACCTATATTTTGAGAAGTGATAAAAAGCCCTTAGAAAGAAATAAATCAATAATAAACATGTTTGTCTCAACTAGCTACGTTATTAGCCCAGCTGAACCTATTCAACACCTTAATACTAAACTAAACAACTTCTAATTATGAGAACTTATTGTTTATATATTCTATTCTCACCCGTATTAATCTTCTCTCAAGAAGCCAAATGGCAGATTGAATCTAATCTAGGTTTCAATCTATCTATTAATCAAATGAAAACGCTTGAAGGGAATGCTAACAATATGGCAAACTCAATCATCCCTGGTGGGTATTGGTCAATTTTAGCTAAACGTATGCTGAATAAGAAAATGACCCTTAGATTTGGTGTAGACCATGCAGCCTATAAATACCTTTATAAATATAGACTCGATTATGCTGGTGGAACCTCCTCAACAGCAAAGGTTTACATCTGGGGCTTTCCCATAGGTATCGAACATACTTGGCTTGGTGAAAATTTCAATATTGGAGCAGGTTATGGTGTCAAGTACAGAATTAACCGCTCCGGATCACCCTTTAGCCTTGAAGCTACCAATCAAGCATTTAACTTATCTAATGAACTAGTATTGCATCAAGAACTTAAGGAGTATGAAGTGACTCAACAATCTCACTTGCTATCAATTTTTGTATATACCCAACTTATATTTCAAATCAAAACTCGCTTTCAACTGACTGTGCAAATCGCATATAATCAAGGTTTGAATACACATGAAAGCTTCAAGTTTGAAAGCATTAATCAATATCCTTTAGAAAGACGAATGGAAATTGACCGATATCAATATTCATCTCGGGTCAATTACCTCAGTGGAGGTCTTGGATTTACTTACTCATTTTTAAAACCTAAAAAACTTGAACTAACTAATATGCCATTAGTCGAAAAGGACTGACCATCCAAACTATGTAAGAGTTTGATAGCTATACAAACGAATTCAATAAAATGCCGAGTAACAGAAAAGCGACAGTGAGTATGACTTTTAATCATTTAGGAAGAATTGCATGTGTTATGCTTATCCCCCACTTCCAAAAAAAACTTATATCATGAAAAACTTAATTATACTACTTATTAGTGCATTATGCTTTTTACAAGCCAATGCACAAAAAGGAATTTATTTATATTCAATTAAATATGAGAACAGCTCAGACCTGCTCATTAAAATCCCCAATGCCCCAGATGACTTAGTTATAAATATTGAAGGTCAATCTGATATGCTGGAATTAGTTGATGATGTGTTATTACTGGAAAATATTCCTACACAAGAATCTTTCTATGTGAACTTAAAATTCAAGTTTCAAGACACCATTTTATCCAAGCTACTCATTGACAGCGAAAAGCCTGAAATGCTTCAACTCGACCTGCCCTTATACAAAGGCTTAAGCCAATGGGCAACAAAGGGAAATCAAGCGCAAAAATTAAGCGAGCGCTTAGTTCAGCTTAGTCAAGATAGAAATATCCATGATGCCGAAATTCTTTACTTCATGCAACAGTATCTAGGTGGCTACTTCCTATTTCAAAAGGAACTAGAACTTAAGGACAATCTCCAATATGCATTAAGTGCCTATAAAAGCACTTCTGATAAAGCCACCGGATGCAGATGTGTTCAACTCAACCATGAGGCACACCTAACACCAGTTCAGGCAGGTGGAGGCCAATTTGGCAATGGATACAACTATTTTGGTACTAATGGACAATTTTCTCAAGCCCTTAATGATATCACCTATTTTAGCTCGAACTCACCCAAATGGCATCGATGGTATTCAAATGAAAAGGGACCTGCACACGATTTGTTTTTACGACAATATGACCAAGGTGGAAGCTTTAACTATGAATGGTCCACTTTTGGACAAAACAATGCTCCTAGTCCCAATAACGCCACTTTACTCTTCAACTTTTTCTGTTCTGAGTTGGGTGAAGAATTACCAGATGAATGCGATTGCACAAAAAAAGTAACGGTTCTTTATCGGTATGATGTAAGTTTAAATGTTATCGCTCGGAAACTCAAACCAGTTTCCAAAGTACATAGTATCGCTCAAGAAATTAGTGCGGTTACTTATGCTTCAAATTCAGGGTTTGTTAAGGTACTGGATGCAGGTATGGCGAAATATGAAACAAAATGCAATGGGTCTTTCAATTTTGACTTTATTAGAAACTGGTTTGAATTAGGCAAAGTTGTTTTGGGTTTGGTCATTGATGTGCAGGATTCCACAAGCGGCTCCATTCCTCAAGACATATTAGGGAATTTAGGTGCTATTGCCGACGAACTAGAAGATATTGCAACAACTTCTCCCATCACAGTAACAGGAGATTGCACTCCAAAAAATGGCAAAGCTACTTTAATGGCTGGAGGAGATGTTCTTGAAATGAAAGCAAATGATCCAGTAGTAGTTACTTTAAGCTCATTTACCTTTCTAGGTACTTATGGAAAAAGAAAATGGGATAACTATGCTAATACGAAAAGTGATTTTTGGTTGCAAGGCTTCGTATCTGCAGGTAGCCTTGAAGGAAGTGACCATTGCTGTTCAGATAAGGTAACCCGTTTTACACAAGCCTCTGTTGACGGTCCACAAAGTGAAACTGATTTAGTTAACTGGATAGAAGCATGGATAAAACTCTATGCTCCCTGGGACAACTTTGTTCAGGTTGGAGACTTACCGATTTTGAACAGGAAGACTAATAGAGGGTACTTTGTTCATGACGACCCTGACAGAGATTGCTTTCCAGCCTCGCCAAAAATACTTAATCCAACTACCCATGAAAGTATGAAACCTACTAATGATCAAGGTGCAGTGCAAGAACTAGGAATCAATGAAGTGAAAAACAATTCAATAAAAGCCCCACTTTCACATGTGGAAAAACAAGTTAAAATCTACCCCAACCCTAGTAATGATTTAATTAATCTAGAAATTTCAAATGCAGCAAATTCAACACTTAGAATCAGCATTTATAATAGTCTAGGTCAAGAAGTTGTTATGGTGCATGATGGCATTGTACTTGAAAATAATTTTAAGCTCACGTGGCATGATGATCAAAACATCCTCGATTCAGGCACTTATTTTGTAATAGTCAAAACAAATCATCAGATTCTCAATTCAACTCCATTACGAATTTTAAAATAATTTAATTAAATTCATATCTAAATTTAACAATTATGAAAAATTTAAGTTTAATATTCTTTCTCTTTATTCTTGGCTTTTCGGCCTGCAAAGACGATGACTGTATAGAAGAGTGTGAAGGCCCTGCATGTCCATTGAGTAATGGGGAGTATTGTCTTCCCAACATGATAAATATTGATGATGAATGTATTTGTCCAGATGAATTTGTTGATTTCGATGGTAGATGTCTCGACTTGTTTGGTGATTCATACTTCGATTCTATCGATTACATCATGCTTGAATATTTGAATTGTGGCTGTGTTGAAAATGAATCTATTATTTTCAACTTCAATGTTGACCTCCCATCAATTAATGGCTGGTATATATCAAACAATTCTGACCAACCTCTCTACTTTGATTCAACTATTGATGGACCTCCTACAATCGATAACTTTTATGCACATCTTTACCCCTATGGTCGATGTAATCCAGAGGACACAGGGTTTGCACAAAAACCATTGTATATTCATGGGTCAATAGCAAGTGACACCTTATACTATGATCTATTTTTTTACAATAGTACAGATACGTGTAAAGGCTTCAAACAAGCTGAAGCCCGAATTTGATTTGCAGAATTGAAAGGGTTTACAAAGCGAGTAGTTTTTGACTACTCGCTTTTTTGTTTATCTAACTCCTTGACAAATGCACTTAATTTTGACGAAATATGTTTTACCTTCATGGTAAACAATACTGAAATTCATGCAAATTGATTGGTTTAGATTAGTAGTTGGCATTTTAGCAATCCTTTTTGGCGCTTATGCCATTTTTGTAAGAGCAAAATCGAAAGACTCAACAAAGTTAAACGCCATTAAGAAACAATGGGGCGAAGACAAGGGTGCCATGATTCACTTAATTTTTTATGGTTTTCTTCCAGTTATTTTAGGGGGATTAATGCTTTTTAAAGCGATTAAAGGATGGTTTCAATAAGGATTCCAAATCTGACATTTCACTATAAAATTAGCCAATGAATCATCCTAGATTCCTCGTACTAGTCCTAATCGGTCTTGCGAGCGCATGCGGTAAAGTCGATGATAACATCCGCAATGTTGAATTGAGAGATGAAATGCGTGCTTTCGTTATTGATTTAAGCACTTATGCTAAAGCTCAAAACAATAATTTTATCGTTATTCCCCAAAACGGAATTGAGTTAGTTTCTTCGAATGGCGATACCGATGGATCTCCAAAATTATCTTACTTAAATGCTATTGATGGCAATGGTCAGGAGGATTTATTCTATGGCTATAACAATGACAATCAACTTACTCCAACAGTTGAATCTCAATATTTAGTTGACCTCTTGAGCATTTCGCAGGGTACAAACAAGGCTATCTTAGTAATGGACTATTGTTCTACTCCATCAAATATGGATAATACCTATGCGAAATGTATGAGTCAAGGTTATATATCCTTTGCAGCTGATGAAAGAGATTTAAATAATATCCCTAATTATCCATCTACGATTAGGGGAGAGAATTCAAATAACATCACCTCCCTTGCAGCCATTGAAAACTTCCTATACCTTATTAACCCCGAAAACTTTAACTCAAGAGCCGGTTTGATTAACGCGATATCAGCAACTAATTACGATTTAGTCATCTTGGATTTATTCTTTAATGATAACACCACTTTTCTTCCTAGTGAAATTGATGCACTAAAGGTGAAATCAAATGGGGGAACTCGTTTAGTGATAGCCTATATGTCTATCGGCGAAGCAGAAGATTATAGATACTATTGGGATAAGTCTTGGTACAAAAACGCACCCGAATGGCTAGATGACGAAAACTCTGATTGGGCCGGCAACTTCAAAGTCAAATATTGGAATGAAGATTGGCAAAGCATCATTTTTGGAAACAATGATTCTTATTTGAAAAAAATAATTGATGCTAATTTTGATGGTGTTTATTTAGACATTATTGAGGCATACGAATACTACGAATAAACTTAATATGGGAAACATCACCGACGTAATAATAGTAGGAGCAGGACTTTCTGGTATAGATGCTGGATATAGAATCCAAACAGACTGTCCAAGCCTTTCATACACCATATTCGAGGGACGAAAAGCGATTGGAGGTACTTGGGATTTATTTAAGTATCCAGGCATTCGTTCTGACTCAGACATGTACACCCTAGGCTTTCCCTTTTACCCTTGGAAAAATCCGAAAGCAATAGCTGATGGACCTTCCATACTTTCTTATATCAAAGAGACGGCATCTCATTTCGGAATAGATAAAAAAATCCAATTCAATCATCGAGTAAAACATGCTTCTTGGTCTGACGAAAAAGCTTTGTGGACTTTACAAATAGAAAATGAAGGAAGCGTGAAAGAATTTCAATGCAAGTTCTTGTTCATGACTACAGGATACTACAATTACGAAGCTGGGTACTCCCCGTCCTTTGCTCAGAGCGATCAATTTAAAGGGCCAATTATTCATCCGCAATTCTGGGATGAAAGCTTAGACTATACGGACAAGAAGATTGTTGTAATTGGTAGTGGGGCCACTGCGGTAACTCTAGTGCCTGAGTTAGCGAAAAAAGCTAAGAAAGTAACTATGCTTCAACGTTCGCCAAGCTATATCATGGCACTACCTAGTGAAGACCTTATAGCCAACTTTTTGAATAAATACTTACCTAGCAAACCAGCGTATCAGCTAATAAAATGGAAGAATGTTTTGTTGTCTATGTTCCTTTTTCAATATAGTCAGCGATGGCCTGAGTCTATGAAAAAGTTTATCATGAAAGGCGTACATCGTGGATTAAAAACAGAGGAATTAGATAAACACTTTCAACCCACGTACAAGCCTTGGGATCAAAGACTTTGTTTAGTTCCAGATGGAGACTTCTTCAAAGCGATTCGACGAGGAGATGCTGATGTAGTAACAGACCATATCAAGGAATTCACTCCTAACGGAATAAACTTAGTGTCAGGTGAGTCTTTAGAAGCAGATATTATAATTAGCGCAACAGGATTAAAACTTCAATTATTAGGAGGAATGACTGTGGAGGTTAACAATGAAAAAATTGAACCCAATACTTTACACAGTTACAAAGGAGTCATGTTTAGTGATGTTCCTAATTTTGCCTTTGCTGTGGGATACACGAATGCTTCATGGACTTTAAAATGTGATTTAAACTGCCAGTTTGTTACGCGGATGTTGAACTTCATGAAAGAAAACGATAAAACCGTTGTTGTTCCAAGATTTGACGATACTAAATATGGCTCAGAGCCCTTACTTGACTTTGACGCTGGATATGTAAAAAGAGCCTTAGATCATTTGCCCAAACAGGGGTCTGAAAAACCATGGAAGGTTCATCAAAACTATATCAAGGATACCATTTCCTTGAAGCTAGACAAGATTAATAATACCAATTTAGAATTTAAGTAGTCCTCATCTAGGAATAATCAATAATATAACTTGTGCCGAATCAAGAAAAAAAAGAACTAATTATTTACCTTGAGAACCTCCTGAAAGAGAGAATTCATAATGCCCAAGAAGAATTGAATAGTATTATAGAGTCGCGCAATAACGAATCAAAAAGCTCTGCGGGAGATAAGTATGAAACAGGGAGAGCAATGATGCAGTTGGCAGAACAACAAGCTCAAACTCAATTGGCAAAGCAACATACCATTCTAAAACAAATCACGGAATTTAAAAATGCTAAGACGGCAACTAAAGTTGAGTTAGGGAGCTTAGTAAAAACTAACAATGGGGATTTTTATTTGGCAGTAGGAATAGGTGAGGTAAACACAACTAGCGGAAAGTACATTTGTATTTCTCCCATTTCACCTATTGGAAAAGCCTTTCGCAATAAGAGTGCTGAAGAAACCTTCACCTTTATGGGAAAGCAATATGAAATTATTTTAATTACTTAATCAGCCAACTACTTCTTCTTAACTTCTTGCATCAATATACTTAGAGCTTCATTGGAGTTAGTAATTGTTTTATAGCTTCCCTTACCAAGATGTGCTAGATTTACTAAAGCCTCATTAAGCTCATTATTCTTAGATCCATTGAATTGAAAGATAGATAGAAAAACTTGATTAGATTGATTGTTTTCTACAAGTTCTAACAAATCTTTGCGAACGCCAAACTCGCCATCCGTGGCGATAATTATCCGATTATTACCATCCTCCATGAAAGAACCTAATGCTGTTTCATACCCCAAAGACAATCCTTTTTTAACATCTGTACCTCCACTTGAATGAAGGGTGTCAAGCACTGTTCTAATAGCCTGTTTATCCATTACTCCAGCATTAGCAATTAAAACTTCCGCTTTACCAGAATAAGCAATCAAGCTTAAACGATCCTCAGGACGCATAATATCAACAAGATGAAGAATACTTGACTTTAATAGCGGTAATTTACCGGTCAACTTCATTGAAGCAGAGACATCCATCATAATGATAATGTTATTGGGTAAAGAGCCATCTAAAGTTGAAATATCATTCGCATCAAATACTTTGGGTGGTTCTACTTGAACTGGTGGCTCCACTTTTGCAATTTCTTTATTAACAGGATTGCTTACCAAGATAGTATCTTGTTTGACTTCAACTTTTACAAGAAGTTCTTTTTCCTTTTCTGTCTCTTCTACATGAAAAAAAATAGGCTCTTCTGTAAAGAACAAATATTGGTTTTTCGACTGGGCTACCAATTCATTATATGCACCTGAACTACCAGCTTTTCCTTCATAAACGTTAAACGCTAAAATTGACGATTTCAGGATAGGCGCGACTTCCTGTGCACTAAAATTAGATTGTAAGTATTGCTCAGCCCAAAACGCTATTTGATTGGCCGCATCTAAGACTTGATTATAGATAGCTTTTAGCTCTGCTTCGTCAGCATAAAACCTTCCTACTCTCTTTAGATCATTGAAATGCTGGTTTGCCATTCCGGAGGAAATTGCCAAATCAAGTTGATTTAAGTATGATTTTACTTGAATAGGGTCATTTTCTCGAATAGCCATGATTACATTCTTTGCCTGACCCACGGTATTTTTTAAGCGATCTAACTCAACTGGAAGTTTCTCTTTTCCAAAATTTATAGCACATGACAAGGAGAATTCATAACACAAGTTGACCATTTCTGGAGCTATCTTATCCATTTGATATAGAATAGTCATAGTCCGATTATAGAAATCATCTTTAGAGCCAATCTTCTTCAACTTAGCCAATTGCTGACAAAAGGAATCAAATAGAATAAGCTGTTTATTAAGACTCTCTAGGGTATTCTTATAATTGAAAGCGGGATTTGAAGGAAGCACCTTGCTTGATGCTAAAATTTCTTGTGACTCGTTTAACCCAGAGTAAGCTGAAAAAGCGTAGCTAGGTGCATTAATCACTTTACTTGCTTTGCTCGAATACCATGCATTAATAGCTTCTTGATACAAAGCCAATTGCTTAACGTTTAAATTAATATGCCCTATCAGCCTATTAGCTTCTTCGGTATAACTATTAATTAAATCTCGTTCTTGAGAAGTTCCTTGCGCTGAACTCTGGCCCAAATTAAGAACAAAAAATACTAAGAGGACAAACAGTCTCATTAATGCACCCAAGATTTGTAATAACTAGGATCTTCAATCTGCGCAGCGAATTTTGTTAATTTTAATGGTTTGAATGTATCTACCATTACTGCTAATTCTTCTGTAGCTTCTTTACCAATACTCTTTTCAACTGCAGCGCCATGAGGACCGTGAGGTATTCCAAGAGGATGCAAACTAATCATTCCTTCAACCACGTCAGTTCTACTCATAAACTTAGGATTCACATAATATAACACTTCATCACTATCTACATTGCTGTGATTGTAAGGTGCTGGAATGGATAATGGGTGGTAATCAAACAATCTAGGAACGAATGAGCAAATTACAAACCCAGCTGCCGCAAAAGTTTGGTGCACTGGAGGTGGCTGATGCACACGACCAGTAATCGGTTCAAAATTGTGAATAGAAAAAGTGTAAGGAAATAAATACCCATCCCATCCTACAACTCCAAAAGGATGATATGCATAAGTTGTTGGGTACATCCAATCATTTTTCTTAATCATCACTTTAAAGTCGCCTTCTTCTGTGTTTGTTTTTAAATCAATCGGTGGTTGAATATCTCTTTCATAAAATGGTGAATGCTCTAAGAGCTGCCCAAATTCATTTCGATATCGCTTTGGGGTAACTATTGGACTCGAAGATTCTACAATGAATAATCGATTGTCTTCGTCTTTAAACTCTAATTGATAAATCGTTCCTCGAGGAATCACAATGTAATCACCGGGAACAAATGGATTTTCACCATAAAGTGAATGCATAACCCCCTGCCCTTTATGTACAAAAATAACCTCATCAGCGGTGGCATTCTTGTAGAAATAACCTTTCATACTCTTTCTAGGAGCTGATAAGGAAATTTGACAATCACTATTGGTCATTACAATCTTTCTGCTCTCCAAAAAGTCATCTTCTGGTTCAACTTGAAAGCCAAAGTATTTCCTTGATTTCAGATTTTCAGGATGAGCAATTTCTGCTGCAACAGAATAGGGTTCTTCAATCTCTTTTATAGCGGTAGGAATATGAGTATGATAAACCAATGAATAAATACTATCAAATCCTATCGTAGAAATTAACTCTTCCGAGTACAATTCGCCATCTGGTTTCCTGAATTGAACATGTCTTTTTTCGGGAATTTCTCCAAGCTTGTGGTATCGTGCCATATCAATAATTTATTATGCAAATTTACAAAAATTAATACTTTGATTCTACAAACACCGCTCAAAGTATATATCCAACTAAGTGAATAATTCTTTAACATCATTTTTTTATCTTCAGAATATGAAAAAACTAGTTGTACTATCGCTTTTAATAATTCCATTGATTTCATTTACCCAAATTAGCTATAATTCTTCCTCAGTGTTAGATGAAGTGCAAAACAAAGCTGAGGATTTCGAAGTATCCAACGACTTAGTGTCCATTGAATATTAAACATTTAGTTTGAATATTGTAAGCAGTAAACCTGACGAAACACTTAAATATGCTGCACAACATTTTTCTTTGGGCCTCCATCTAAAATCTGTTAATGTCAATGCCTGTATGCAAAGTGAAGCAAACTTCATATACACTGCAGATCTGGAGTTAGGGAGATATACTATTGTAAGCAGTTTAGGGAAGCAGGATATCATTGAATTTGCTTAAGAAGGTGGAAACCGACGAGTATGACATTTATAGATTATACTGAAGCTCAAAAAACCCAGAATTTTAGTCCCGAATACCTAGTGCAATTTGATTACGCATCAAATTTCGTTTCTAAGTCCTCAGGGGGGATATAGAAAAATTTAGCCTTGACGATTTAGGGCGAGTAGTTTCTAATGAATTAGATACTGTAAATTTAAGGTACCCTATTTTAAAGACACGAACTTCTTTTCTAGCTTAGACAGAAGAAGTTCTAAAAATGAAGATCCCTCAAGAATCATTTATCAATATAATGACCACAACTTGCTAGATTCATATTCCAAAAGTGATAAGGATAATCAAGGTAAAGAGACTCTTGTTCGTTTATAGCATTACACATATGTCTATGACAGCAATGGCAAATGGATTGAAAAAAGAACATCCGAGAATACTTACTATGAAAAACCCCATCCATTTGAATTAATCCTTCGGGAATTAACATATAAGGATGAAACGAAAACAGGAAGATTTAATGTAGAATAGTCAAATTATTGATGGATATTTGTATAAAATTTTTAACAATGAATTTTGGTGATTTCATAACGGTATTTTTAACCTTGTTTGCAGTGATTGATATTCTCGGTTCTATTCCTATTATCCTTGATTTAAGGGAAAAAAGAGGAGAGATTCAATCGGCAAAAGCAACTCTATTTGCGGGTATATTAATGTTAGCCTTTCTCTTCTTTGGTAAGGCTTTTTTAAATATGATGGGTATCGATGTAGAAAGCTTTGCCTTAGCTGGAAGTATCGTAATTTTCATCATAGGCTTAGAGATGATTCTTGGCATCAATATATTCAAAGCTGGACCAGACAACACTGGAAATCACAGTATTATGCCTATTGCTTTTCCTCTTATAGCTGGTGCGGGTTCGTTAACCACCATTTTATCTCTAAAAGCTGAGTTTGACACTTTAGTTATTTTTGCTGCCGTTGTAAGTAATTTAATAATCGTCTATGCCGTTTTGAAAATGAGCAAGTTTTTACAAATGAAAATGGGGCCAAGTACTTTAGAGATATTAAGACGAATATTTGGGGTGATCCTTCTAGCTATCTCAATTAAAATATTTAAGGCGAACGTAAATTTTGTAGTATAATGGCAATTGGACTACCTGCATATCACGAAGAACGTAGAAAGCATGGATCGACTAAAGAACGTTGTGAAGAACAGGTGCGACAAACCCTTAGTCGATTACCATGGATTGAAATAGCTTACCTCAAGGAGGCTTTTGATTATAGAACCGGAGGAACCATACTTACCCATGCGGAGCGCATTATTGTTTACGTAGGAAACACCGAGATACTGGTTAAAAGTGCCTGTTTAAACCCAGCACAATTTTTAGACTTTGGTAAGAATAAAAAAAACGTAGTGGAATTTTTCAAAAAATATGACAATTTAGAAGTATGAGAGAAATGTTTAGAATACCAAAAGCTCTTCCTCAGAATGTCAAGTTTGACATTAAAAGTATTCATGAAGAAGTAGCCAATCAAATCAGTCATGGAGTAGGCTGGATAATGTGTTTCTTTGCGAGTCCATTTATCTTGTACCTAGCTGCTCAAAGCGAAATTAAATATGCTTTCCCAAGTGTATTCATTTATTGTTTTTCACTCTTCATGGTGTACACTAGTAGCACCTTGTATCACAGTGCATATCGCTTAAGTTTGCGGCGCAAGCTTCGAATTTTTGATCATATCAGTATCTATTTCTTGATTGCTGGAAGTTATACGCCTTATATCTTGATGTACATAAGAACTCAAAAAGGATATATGGTACTTGCCATCTTATGGGGAATGGCCTTGATAGGAAGTATTTTCAAACTTTTTTTCACACATCGATTTAAAGTAGCCTCTACTCTAGCCTATCTAGTTATGGGGTGGATGGCCATATTCATCTATGAGCCATTAAGTAAAAACATCCCCTTGGACTCCATGCTTTGGATAAAAGTTGGTGGAGCTTTTTACTCGTCTGGCATTGTCTTTTACCTATGGAAAAGTTTAAAACAGAACCATTTCATTTGGCACCTTTTTGTTCTAGCTGGCAGCATAGCGCACTTTGTATCTGTTTATTATTTATTACGATAGCTTGACTTTTCTAATTTCTTGATTCTCTCATTATTGACTAGTTTTAAGCATGCGCTTAAGATATTTTTTTACCTATGGCTTAATATTAAGTTTGAACGTAGTTTTTTGAAGTATAAGGCTGATGCTTGGGGATTAAATAACAATCTAGAAAAGATACGTGCAGACCTATAGCATGGGCATAGTTTGGAGTATCAATCTAAGCACCCATAGCTCAATTAAAAAGCTATTGAGTAATTCCAATCTTAGTTTGTAGAATCTTTGTAATTTTACTATTCTATGAGCGAAGTTAAACTTACCCGAATCAATAAATATCTCAGTGAAATTGGCTATTGCTCTCGTCGCGGTGCCGATAAGCTAATTGAGCAAGGTCGAGTGAAGATTAATGGAGTAGTTCCTGAAATGGGAACAAAAATCGCTCCTGATGATGAAGTTAGCGTGGACGACAAGCTTGTTTCACGTCCGAATGAAGATCATGTCTATATCGCATTCAATAAACCTGTAGGGATTGTGTGTACAACGGATTCAGAAGTTGAGAAAGACAATATCATCGATTACATTCGATATCCCAAACGCATTTTCCCTATTGGCCGTTTAGACAAACCGAGTGAGGGCTTGATATTTCTTACAAGTGATGGAGACATTGTCAATAAAATATTACGTGCACGGAACAATCATGAGAAAGAGTATCTAGTTACGGTAAATAAACCTATTACGGCGGAGTTCATTCATAATATGGGGAACGGAGTGCCAATCATGGATACTATCACTAAGAAATGTAAAGTCAAGCAAACAAATAAATACGAGTTTAGTATAATTCTAACTCAAGGTTTAAACCGACAGATTCGTAAAATGTGCGACCACTATTACTATCGAGTGAATAAGTTAAAGCGAGTTCGTATCATGAATGTGGAGCTAGATATGCCTATTGGTAAATGGAGACATTTAAGCAAAAAAGAATTACAAGAAATCAATGCTTCTGTTATTGATTCCTCCAAAACACAGGAGAACGGTTATGATGAATAAAAGGTCCACCTCTACTCTCTAATTGTTTGCTCTATCCTTTTAATTTTTATTGGCTCTTGTGACAAAATTGAGTTAAACTCACCTCCGGGAATTACTATAAATGTGCGTGCCGACAACATTTTATTCGCTCCTTTTGGAGACTATGAAGTAGGTAAGGACAATCAAAAAAAGTAGCTGATTTAGTTAAGCATATGACCCCCGATTTCATTATTACCATGGGTGATAACAATTACTCGAAAGGCACTAGACATTCAATGATGAGAAATATTGGACAGTATTAATGGGATTATATCTACAATTATAATTCTCCACCTTCGCAAAGTTGTATGGGTATTGCGAATAACGAAGGCCAGAATCGATTTTTCCCTACTCTTGGGAATCACGACTATGAAGGCTCCCAATGGAACATACCTTATTTAAATTTTTTCACTTTACCTGGCAACGAAATTTATTATGATTTCATTTGGGGACCTGTTCATTTCTTTGCTATTGGCAGCAATATTGAAATCCCTAAACAAAAACTATGGTTCTATGAATGTCACACACCGATAGATGAATCTAAGCCTATTTATCTCATTAATGGTCTTGGAGGAAAGACTAAACAAAATTGCGGAGAACAGCCCTTAAGCTCCAATCAATTTGATACCTATTGTTATGATGCCGATTATGGAAGCATTTTCGTCATAGCAAATGATTCTATAATGAACGTCCAGTTTGTGAACGTTGATGATTTGATAATTGACGAATTTAATTTAGAAAAGTAATTTATTCTCACAAAGTTGAAAGCAAAGTAAAATCTTCTTTGCCCACAGAAATTACCAAGCAACTCCAAATATTTGAACTAATACCCTTAATTTGGACTTATACAAGGGTTCAATTAGCACATTTTTCATCAAACAAGAACTGAATCCGTTTACCTCTTTCAATAAACAGTTAAAAAGCCTATGATTAAAACATTGAATTTCAACAGCCTAGAAGATAGAAAACCCACTCACCACCAAGTAAATGGACTCGACTTAGTCGTACTCAAATATGATGAAAAGGTTTCTGTACTTTATGGAAGATGCTTACATAGAGGCGCGTTAATGGCTGATGGATATGTTGAAGGAAACAACTTGATATGTGGTCTTCATGGCTGGGATTACCAATATGACACTGGGGTCTCGGCATACAACAATGATGAAGCCCTTCACAAATTTAAGGCAGAAATCAAAGATGGTTTTGTTTGGCTTGATGAAGATGAGATAAATGAGTTTCTAATTAAGCACCCACAACCCTTTGATAGAGATCAGTATCTCGGGCAATATGCCGATACGCACCCAGAAAGCACCGAACCATTTACTGGATACATAAAAGAGTTAGCTAAAAATGGATTGAAGAATTTCGGTCACCATGGACCTAGTGCTTCTATGGGAGTTGATAGAAACACTTTACCAAAATGGGAAGATATTCAATTCTTGCCTGCTCAATTAGCAAGTCGTCCATTATTAGATGAGGAGAACGTAAGTACTTCAGTAGTCATAGGCAAGAAGGCTAAAAAGCCATTACAATTAGATATTCCTTTGTTTGTTTCGGACATGAGTTTTGGTGCTTTATCAAGAGAAGCTAAAATAGCCTTATCAAAAGGCGCAGAACTAGCCGGAACAGGTATTTGTAGTGGTGAAGGAGGTATGTTACCAGAAGAACAAGCAAATAACTCTAGGTACTTCTATGAGTTAGCCTCAGGAAAGTTTGGATTCTCGTGGGATAAAGTAATGAAAGCACAAGCTTTTCATTTTAAAGGTGGCCAAGGTGCTAAAACCGGAACAGGCGGACATCTTCCAGGCAATAAAGTGACCAAGGAGATTGCAGAAGTTCGAGGACTGACAGAGGGAGAAACCGCTATTTCACCAGCTGCTTTTCCAGATCTTAAAACTTCAGCTGATTTCAGAGCTGTTGCGGAAGAAGTAAGAAGAAAAACTGGAGGAATTCCAGTAGGATTTAAAATTGCAGCAAGTCACATCGAAGCAGATATTGATTTCGCTTTAGAAGTTGGTGTTGATTATATCATTCTGGATGGACGTGGAGGTGGAACAGGTTCTGCCCCAACCATATTAAGAAACAACATTAACGTGCCTACTATTCCTGCATTAGCGAGAGCTAGGAAACATTTAGATAAAGTAGGAGCAGTAGATGTAACTCTTGTTATAACAGGTGGATTAAGAGTTGCAGAAGATTTTGCAAAAGCTATGATGCTAGGTGCTGACGCGATTGCTGTTTCCAATTCGGCCTTACAAGCTATTGGGTGTTTAGGCATGCGGGCTTGCAGTACAAATAATTGCCCTGTAGGAATCGCCACTCAAAAAGAAAGCCTTCGAAGTCGTTTAATTGTCAATTCATCTGCTAAGCAGTTACACAATTTTTTCGAAGCAACTAATTCATTAATTAAGGTAGTTGCCCGTTCATGTGGACACGATAATATCTCAAAATTTAATTTCAATGATTTGTCTACATTAGACTATGAGATGCATCAGTTTACGGGAATACCTTTTGCTGGAGTAAAACAATAAAATAATGGAGCAAATTCAACAAGTACTTATTACGATAACTAAAGTCATTGATATAATAGGAATATTAATTCTATTGTTTGGTTTCTCCAAAATTTTGATAAAATATCTATTTATTGAATTCAAAAACATCAAACAAACATCAATATCGAGTTTACAACTCATAAGGTGTGAATTGGGCATTTACATATTACTTGCACTTGACTTTCTAATTGCGTCAGACATCATTCATACTATTACGGATTTAAGCAATGAACAACTAATAGCATTGACGGTTATGATTGCTCTTAGAACGATAATTGGTTTCTTTCTTGGAAAAGAAGTGAATGAACTAGAATCAGAGAAAAAAAGCACAGGTAAATAATCCATACTCCAATTAGCCCAACATTCAGAATTATAGATAGACCATAAGCAAAAAGCCCTTGCAGTTTTCACTACAAGGGCTTTCTTACTTAATTATAATAAAATTAACTAGGATTCCATTTCAGGAGCTGCCTTACTCTTCATTGCATCGTAATCTTCTTGCGATCCTACGATAACATTATTAAAGCTTTCTAAGCCAGTTCCTGCAGGAATTTTATGTCCTACAATAACATTTTCTTTCAAGCCTTCTAAGTAATCTCGTTTAGCTTCAATAGAAGCTGTACTTAACACTTTAGTAGTCTCCTGGAAAGAAGCCGCTGAAATCCAACTATATGTACTTAAGGAAGATTTCGTGATACCTTGTAATAAAGGTCTAGCCGTAGCAGGAACTGCATCTCTGAATTCCGCTATTTTTTGATCATTTCTTTTCAAGCTAGAGTTTTCTTCTCTCACTTTTCTAAGTGATACAATTTGACCAGTCTTTAATGTTTCAGAATCACCTGGTTCTACGATAACTTTCTTATCATAGATTTTATCATTTTCAGCGATAAATCTCAGTTTCTCCACGTTCTCATTTTCCAATAAGCTAGTATCGCCTTGATCCAAGATTGTTACTTTGCTCATCATCTGACGAACGATAACCTCAATATGCTTATCGTTAATCTTGATACCTTGCATACGGTAAACTTCTTGAACTTCGTTTACTAGATATTCTTGAACAGCTTGTGGTCCTTTAATTTTTAAGATATCTAAAGGAGTAACTGCACCATCCGAAAGCGACATACCCGCTTTCACGAAGTCATTGTTCTGAACTAAGATGTGGTTAGACAACTTAATTAAGTATTTCTTCTTGATACCTTCTTTAGATTCAATGATAACCTCTTGGTTACCTCTCTTAATTCCACCAAAAGATACAACACCATCAATCTCAGAAACTACAGCAGGGTTTGAAGGATTTCTCGCTTCGAAAAGTTCTGTTACACGTGGAAGACCACCCGTAATATCTTTTAATTTACCTAGCTGACGAGGAATCTTCACTAACACTTGACCTGCAATTACTTGACCACCGTCTTGAACCGTAATGTGGGCACCTACTGGTAAGTTATAATTCATCGGCTCTTCTTTACCTTTAAGTACGATCTGAACTGAAGGAATCTTCTTCTTATCTTTTGACTGAATAATTACTTTCTCTTTATAGCCTGTTTGCTCATCTGTTTCTTCTGTAGCAGTAATGTTATTAATGATATTAAGAAATTCCGCTTTACCTGAAACCGTAGAGATTATAACGTTGTTAAATGGATCCCACTTACAAATTAAATCATCTTTAGCAACGTTCGCACCATCTTTGACACTTAGTATAGAACCGTAAGGAACGTGTGTAGTGTTCAAGAGTTTAGTAGAACCTTTCTTATGAACTCCTACTTCACCAGTACGACCAATAACTACTTGCTCTTTCTCTCCGTCTTTATTAGTGTATTCAACCGTTCTAATTCCGTCGAACTTAACTATACCATCAAATTTTGAGTTTACTTGAGACTCAGTTGCACCTACAGATGCGATACCACCAACGTGGAAAGTACGAAGTGTCAACTGTGTACCCGGCTCACCAATTGACTGAGCAGCAATGATACCTACGGCATCACCTGTTTCAGCTAATCTATTATTTGCCAAGTTCTTACCGTAACATTTTACACAAACACCTTTTACAGACTCACAAGTCAATACAGAACGAATGTAAACACTTTCAACATTTGCTGCAGTAACTGCTCTCGATAACTCTCTTGAGATATGCTCACCTGATTTGATGATTAATTCCTCTGTGTTAGGGTTATAAACATCATGTAAACTAGTTCTACCCGCAATTCTTTCTTCTAATGCTTCTGTTACTTCGTCATTGTCTTTCAAATCAAAAGTTTCGATACCTCTTAAAGTACCACAATCTTCTTCAGAAATAACAACGTCTTGAGCAACATCAACCAAACGTCTTGTTAAGTATCCCGCATCAGCCGTTTTAAGAGCCGTATCTGCTAAACCTTTACGCGCACCGTGAGTAGAAATAAAGTACTCCAACACTGACAAACCTTCCTTAAAGTTTGCTAAAATTGGATTCTCAATCACATCTCCACCTTCACTAGCACCCGATTTTCTCGGTTTTGCCATCAATCCTCTTAATCCACCTAACTGCTTTATCTGTTGCTTGGAACCCCTTGCACCAGAATCTAACATCATATAGATAGAGTTAAATCCTTGCTTATGGCTAGCCAACTGATCCATCAAGGTAGTAGTTAAGCGATTATCCGCTCTTGTCCAAATATCAATTACTTGGTTATAACGCTCACGATCCGTAATGAAACCCATTCCGTATTGATTTTGAACATTATCTACATCACCTTGTGCTTTTGCGATAATACCATCTTTCTCAACTGGGATAATTACATCTCCAATATTGAATGATAATCCACCTTTAAAAGCGGAAGTAAACCCGATGTCTTTAATTTTATCTAAGAAAAGTACTGTAGTTGGTACATCAGTCAAATCAATAATATCACCAATCACATCTTTCAATGCACGCTTGGTTAATAATTTGTTGATGAATCCAACATTTTCAGGAACTACTTGATTGAACATGATACGTCCAACAGTAGTCTCAATAATTTTACTTAATAATTGATTCCCTTCTCTTACGATAGTTCTCACTTTAACCCATGCGTGCAAATCAGCTTTACCTTCATTGTAGGCAATGATAGCTTCGTCTGCACTATAGAAAATAGTTCCTTCACCTTTCACTTTCACTTCTTCCGTAGAAAGACGAACATTTGTGTAGTAGTAAAGTCCTAATACCATATCCTGTGAAGGAAGAGTAATAGGTGAACCATTCTGAGGATTCAATATATTATGAGAAGACAACATTAACATTTGTCCTTCTAGAATAGCAGCATTGCTCAAAGGCACGTGTACCGCCATCTGATCACCATCAAAATCCGCATTAAATGAACCACAAACTAGAGGGTGCAATTGAATAGCTTTTCCTTCAATCAATTTTGGCAAGAATGCCTGAATTGACAAACGGTGTAATGTTGGAGCTCTGTTTAATAATACAGGATGACCTTTCAATATATTTTCTAGAATATCCCAAATAACAGGTTCTTTCTTGTCTACTAATTTCTTAGCTGACTTCACTGTTTTTACGATACCTCTTTCAATTAATTTTCTAATAACGAATGGCTTGAATAATTCAGCAGCCATATCCTTAGGAATACCACATTCATGTAATTTCAAGGTTGGACCAACCACAATTACAGAACGACCAGAGTAATCTACCCTTTTTCCTAATAAATTCTGACGGAAACGACCTTGCTTACCTTTAAGTACATCACTTAAAGATTTTAATGCACGTCCACCTTCAGCTTTTACCGCATTTGATTTCCTAGAGTTATCAAACAATGAATCAACCGCTTCTTGCAACATACGTTTCTCATTACGTAAGATTACTTCTGGAGCTTTGATTTCTATCAAACGCTTCAAACGATTATTTCTAATAATTACTCTTCTGTATAAATCATTTAAATCAGAACTTGCAAAACGTCCACCATCTAAAGGCACTAAAGGTCTTAATTCTGGTGGTATAACTGGTAAGTAATCGATACACATCCATTCTGGACGATTCTCAATATGCTCATTACCTGCTCTGAAAGCTTCAACCACTTTCAAACGCTTCAAAGCTTCTGCTTTACGTTGACGAGAAGTTTCGTTAGCTGCTTGAGTTCTTAAATCATAAGAAAGTTGATCTAAGTCAATACGCGCTAGCAATTCTTTAACAGCATCAGCACCCATTAAGGCAATGAATTTGTTTGGATCGTCGTTGCTTAAAGCAGCGTTGTTTTTATAGTCTTCATGACCTAAAACAGCAAGATACTCTTCTTCAGTAATCAAGTCCATTTTAGCTAAGGTCAAGGTTTCTTCCTCATCCTTCTCATTAATAATATCAACTCCATTTTCAGTTAATCCGGGTTGAATTACACAATATCTTTCGTAGTATACGATTGATTCTAAAGTTTTAGATGAAACACCTAATAAATAACCAATCTTATTTGGTAAAGATTTGAAATACCATATATGTACTACAGGAACAACCAATTTGATATGGCCCATTCTTTCACGTCGTACTTTCTTCTCAGTTACTTCAACTCCACATCTATCACAAACGATTCCTTTGTAACGAATACGTTTGTATTTACCACAATAACATTCGTAGTCTTTTGTTGGACCAAAAATTCTTTCGCAGAACAATCCATCCATTTCAGGTTTGTACGTACGGTAGTTGATTGTCTCTGGCTTTTTAACTTCGCCATAAGATCTTTCAAGTATTGAATCCGGTGATGATAAACAAATCGTAATTTGCTTAAAATCGCTTTTTGTTAGTCTTTCCTTTTTTAAGGACATATTAACCTCCAGGTATTAAATGTGTGTTAATTAATCAAATTTTAAATCTAGTGCCAAACCTCTAAGCTCATGTATCAATACATTGAACGATTCAGGTATATTTGGCTCAGGTAAGTTTTCACCTTTCACGATAGCCTCGTAAGTCTTCGCTCTACCTACAATATCATCAGATTTTACTGTTAGTAATTCTCTTAAGATATTTGCAGCACCGAAGGCCTCAAGTGCCCAAACTTCCATCTCACCAAAACGCTGACCACCAAATTGAGCTTTACCACCCAATGGTTGTTGTGTAATCAATGAGTAAGGTCCAGTAGAACGAGCATGCATCTTATCGTCAATCATGTGACTCAATTTCAGCATATAGATTACTCCTACCGTTGTTGTTTGGTCAAATCGCTCTCCTGTTTCTCCATCGTATAAGTAGGTCTGACCTAATTCAGGTAAACCTGCCTTATCTACTTCCGTTTGAATTTCTGCAACTGAAGCACCATCGAAAATAGGTGTAGCGTATTTCTGTCCTAGTTCTTTACCAGCCCAACCCAATACAGTTTCATAAATCTGTCCTAAGTTCATACGAGAAGGTACACCTAACGGATTCAATACGATATCCACTGGAGTTCCATCCTCTAAGAAAGGCATATCTTCTTCACGAACAATACGAGAAACAATCCCCTTATTACCGTGACGTCCTGCCATCTTATCTCCTACTTTCAATTTACGCTTTTGAGCAACATAAACTTTAGCTAATTTCAAAACACCTGTTGGTAATTCATCACCAATAGTTAAGTTGAATTTCTCTCTTCTTAACTTACCAGACTCTTCATTCAGCTTGATGTCATAATTATGCATCATTTTTTTCACAGCTGTATCTAAATCATCATTACTTGACCATCCTGCAGGATTAACCATTTTGAAGTCAATCTCATTCAAGCTCTTTTGTGTGAATTTAGTTCCTTTAGGAATTACCTCTTCTTTATAGTGATTGGTAACACCTGCAGAAGTTTTTCCGCCGATTAGTTTGTATAACTTATCTACTAAAACTGAACGCAATTCAGCATCTGTTTTAGCAAAATCACCATCCAAACGTTCGATAATAACTTTTTCTTTAGCTTTTGAATTCTTGTCTTTTTTCGCTCTTGCGAATAAGTTAGAATACATAACTACTCCTTTAGCAGAAGGTGAAGCTTTCAAAGAAGCATCTTTCACATCACCAGCTTTATCACCGAAAATTGCTCTTAAGAGTTTCTCTTCTGGAGTTGGATCTGTTTCCCCTTTAGGTGTAATTTTACCGATTAAGATATCTCCTTCTTTAATAGAAGCTCCTACTCGAATAACACCGTGCTCATCTAAATCTTTAGTAGCTTCTTCACTAACATTAGGAATATCTGAAGTCAATTCTTCTTCACCTAATTTAGTATCTCTAACTTCTAGTTCGTATTCAGAAATGTGAATAGATGTAAACACATCTTCTTTCACTACTCTTTCTGAAATTACAATTGCATCCTCAAAGTTATATCCTTTCCAAGGCATAAAAGCAACCATAAGGTTTCTTCCTAAAGCCAATTCAGCATTTTGAGTTGCAAAACCTTCACAAAGAATTTGTCCTTTAATAACTCTATCTCCTTTACGCACAATAGGCTTCAAGTTGATACAAGTTCCTTGATTCGTTCTTTTGAACTTAGATAATTTGTATGACTTCTTGTCTTCATTAAAGCTAATTAAACGCTCATCATCAGTTCTGTCATATTTAACAATTACTTCAGTTGCATCTACATATTCAATAACTCCTTCGCCTTCAGCGTTAATTAAGTTCATTGAATCTGTTGCTACTTTACCTTCAATACCTGTTCCCACTATTGGAGATTCAGGACGCATTAAAGGAACAGCTTGACGCTGCATGTTAGATCCCATCAATGCACGGTTAGCATCATCATGCTCTAAGAATGGAATTAAAGATGCAGATACCCCAACAATCTGATTAGGTGCAACATCCATGTATTCTACTTCTTTGGGAGCTAAAATAGGGAAGTCTCCTTGGTGACGAGATTTAACCCTATCATTCAAGAATGTTCCGTCATTTTTCAATTCCGCATTTGCCTGTGCAATCCTTTTAGAATCTTCTTCCGAAGCTGTCAAAAAGATATGATCTTTTAGATTTACTTTACCATTTTCAACTTTATGATAAGGCGTTTCGATGAATCCCATGTATGAGATTTTCGCGTGCACACATAAGGTAGAAATCAAACCAATGTTTGGTCCCTCTGGTGTTTCAATAGTACATAAACGACCGTAGTGCGAATAGTGTACATCTCTAACCTCAAATCCTGCTCTCTCTCTCGAAAGACCTCCAGGTCCTAGGGCTGAAATTCTTCTCTTATTCGTAATCTCCGCAAGTGGATTTGTTTGATCCAAGAACTGAGATAATTGACTTGTTCCGAAGAATGAGTTAATTACAGAAGAAAGTGTACGCGCATTAATCAAGTCCATTGGTGTGAACACTTCATTGTCACGCACATTCATACGCTCACGAATAGTTCTTGCCATTCTTGCTAAACCAACACCAAACTGAGCATATAACTGCTCACCTACTGTTCTTACTCTTCTATTACTTAGGTGATCAATATCATCAATATCTGCTTTTTGGTTACTTAAGTTCACCAAGTACTTCACGATAGAGATAATATCATCTTTAGTCAATACTTTAACTTCCACTGGAATGTCTAAGCCTAACTTTCTATTTATTTTATAACGACCCACATCACCTAAATCATAACGTCTATCTGAGAAGAACAATTTATCAATAATACCACGTGCGGTTTCATTATCCGGTGGATCAGTACCTCTTAATTGTCTATAGATATGCGCTAGAGCTTCAGGCTCAGAGTTCGATGTATCTTTTTGTAAAGTGTTATAGATAATCGCAAAATCTGCAGAAGTTTCTTCTTTCTGTAGAATTATTGATTCAATACCACTTTCTAGAATCAAAGCTAAATTTGCTTCATCTACGATGATATCTCTTTCTAAAACGATTTCATTTCTCTCGATAGATACTACTTCACCAGTATCCTCATCTACGAAATCTTCAACCCAAGTTTTCAATACACGTGCAGCTAATTTACGACCAAGCACTTTCTTATGTTGTGCTTTTTTCTTCAAGTCGATTTCATCTGCTAGATCAAAAATCTTAAGAATTTCTTTATCATTATCGTAACCAATTGCTCTTAAAAGCATAGTTACAGGGAATTTTTTCTTTCTATCGATATACGCGTACATCACATTATTGATGTCTGTCGCGAATTCCATCCAAGCTCCTTTAAAAGGAATTACTCTTGCTGAGTAAATCTTAGTTCCATTAGGGTGAAAACTTTGAGCAAAGAAAACACCAGGAGAACGGTGTAATTGAGAAACGATTACTCGCTCTGCACCATTAATAATGAATGTCCCTTTCGGGGTCATGTAAGGAATGTTCCCTAAGAATACATCCTGTACAATGGTTTGGAAATCAATATGTTCCTCATCATTACAAGACAACCTCAATTTCGCTTTTAGAGGGACACTATAAGTTAACCCTCTCTCACCGCATTCTTCGATAGAATAACGTGGAGGATCAACAAAGTAATCCAAAAACTCTAAAACGAAGATGCTCCTAGCGTCAGAAATCGGAAAATTTTCCTGAAACACTTTGAAGATACCTTCGTTAGCTCTATTTTCTGGGGTAGTTTCAAGTTGTAAAAATTCTTGAAAAGATGCTACCTGTATGTCTAATAAATTTGGAGATTTAACATTTAAGTTAATTGAACCAAAATTAATTCTTTTAGGAAAGGCAATTGTTTTACCAGCCATTAAATATTAGTTTATGTTTAAAATAGGTTAAGGCTTGTCCCAAATTGGGACAAGCCTTTTATTATAACTTCAAAAGAAATTACTTGATCTCTACGTCAGCACCTGCTTCTTCAAGCTGTGCTTTAATAGTTTCAGCTTCTTCTTTTGAAACAGCTTCTTTGATATTTGTCGGTGCGCCATCAACCATGTCTTTAGCTTCTTTCAAACCTAAACCAGTAATTGTTTTAACAATTTTCACTACGTTTAATTTTTGACCACCAGCTGCGTTCAACACTACGTTAAACTCAGTTTGAGCAGCAGCTTCGTCACCACCACCAGCGGCAGGTCCAGCTACAGCTACAGCAGCAGCAGCAGGCTCAATACCATACTGATCTTTTAATACGTCTGCTAATTCTTTTACTTCTTTTACAGTTAGATTAACTAATTGTTCTGCGATTTCACTAATATTTGCCATTGTATAAATGTTTTATTGTTTTTTAAAATTTGTTTGTTACTCTTTTTCTGAAAGTGTTTGTAATACACCTGCGATTGTTGAACCTCCTGAAGAAAGTGCAGAGATTACGTTTGTTGCAGGAGACTGTAACAAGGTAATAACTTCACCAATTAATTCTTCTTTAGATTTCAAGCTTGCAAGCTCTTTAATCTGATCATCACCGAAGTAGAAAGCACCATCGATAAATGCACCTTTTAATACAGGCTTCTCATTCTCTTCTCTGAATTCTTTAAGAACCACAGCTGAGTTTTTTGCTTCAGCACTGTACATTAAGGCAGTTGGACCAGATAGAAGTTCATACATACTTTCGAAGTCTGTTTCGCTTGCTTCAAATGCTTTTTTCAATAAAGTGTTTTTTACCACTTTAAACTGAACATCTTTCTCATAACAAAGTCCTCTAAACTTGTTGATCTTAGCAACATTTAATGTTGATGAATCAGCAAGATAAAAACTTGTTAATCCTGAAATCTTTTCAGTAAGACTTTGAAGCTCTTGATTTTTTTCTTCTCTTGTCATAATTAAACTCCAGTTATTGATTTATAATCCACCGGAATACCCGGGCTCATTGTACTCGCCATCGTAATGCTCTTGAAATAAATCCCTTTCGCAGTAGATGGTTTCATTTTTGATAGCGTAACTATCAATTCTTGGGCGTTGTCATTTATTTGCTCACCAGTAAATGACACACGACCTATGGAAGCGTGTATAATTCCAAACTTGTCAATTTTAAACGCTATTTTCCCCTTTTTCACCTCAGAGATAGCTTTTGTCAAGTCTGTAGTAACTGTACCTGATTTAGGATTCGGCATTAGGTTTCTTGGTCCTAACACTCTACCTAAACGAGCAATTTTCGGCATGACACTTGGCGTCGCAATAATTACGTCGATTCCTGTCCAACCTTGCTCTACTTTAGTAATAAACTCATCTAGGCCAACATAGTCAGCACCAGCAGCTTTTGCTTCATCCTCTAAATCTGGCGTACAGAAAACCAAAACTGTTTTTGATTTACCTGTTCCGTGAGGCAGACTTACAGTACCACGAATAGCTTGATCAGCTTTACGCGGATCAACACCCAAACGGATATGTAGGTCAATAGATGCATCAAACTTAGCAGTATTGATTTCTTTTACCAAATCAGATGCTTCTGCTAGAGAATACACTTTTTCTTTGTCTAATTTTGATTCAGACACTTTTCTTTTCTTTGAAAGTTTTGTCATTATATACAATTTTTGAGGTCCCTCACTTATACTAAATGTATAGGCTCCCTCTGGTTAAAAATTAATTTTGTTCCCAAGGTGCAGTACCTGTAACTACGAAGCCCATGCTTCGAGCTGTACCTGCAATCATCTTCATACCAGACTCAATAGTAAAAGCATTTAAGTCTACCATTTTAAGTTCAGCAATTGCTTTACATTGATCCCAAGTAACTTTCGCTACTTTATCCCTATTTGGCTCAGCAGAACCTTTCTTCATTTTGGCAGCTTCCAACAACAATACAGCTGCAGGAGGAGTTTTAATGATGAATTGGAAAGACTTGTCTTTAAATACGGTAATCTCTACTGGTAATACTTGACCTGGTTTTTCTTGCGTTCTAGCATTAAATGCTTTGCAAAACTCCATAATGTTAACTCCTTTTGCACCTAATGCAGGTCCAACTGGAGGAGCTGGGTTTGCTTGTCCACCTCTAATCTGTAGCTTTATAAAGCCATCTATTTCTTTTGCCATTTTATGATACTTTTTCTACTTGTATAAAATTCACCTCAACTGGTGTTCTTCTTCCAAAAATCTTAACAATCAATTTCAATTTCTTCTTCTCATCGAATATTTCTTCGATAGTTCCTAAGAAGTCATTAAACGGACCATCAACAATTTTCACCGTTTCATTGATCAAGTAAGGTTCTGTTATTACTTCATCAGAATCAGCCATATCATCAACCTTACCAAGCAATTTAAATACTTCAGCTTGACGAAGTGGTTCCGGTTTTCTACTTCCTCTTTTACCACCAAGAAAGTTAATAACGTTTGTTGTTCCAGAGATATGTTGAATAATCTCTCCGCTAAATTTTTTCTCAATAGCTTCTATATAGATATAGCCAGGAAAAAGGTTTCTTTCTTTGATTACCTTTTTACCTTTACTAATCTTGTATACTTTTTCTGTCGGTACTAAAATTTGCGTAATGACTTTATCAAAACCCATTCTAGCTAAATCAACATCTAAGTATTCTTTAATTTTTCGCTCTTTCCCACTTACTACACGGAGGACGTACCATTTTCTATCGTCTGACATATTACAAAGACATTAAAAATTTATAAATAACATCCGTAACGTTCTTGGAAGCTAAATCCATCAATAGAACAATAATTCCAATGATTGCTGAAGCAAGAAAAACGATAACACCGCTACTCTGCAACTCTGCCCATGTTGGCCAAGTCACCTTGTGCATCAATTCTTGATATGCTCCTACTATATATGCTTTTAAACTTTCCATTTATTTCACTTTGCACGGGAGGTAAGAATCGAACTCACGACCTTCGGTTTTGGAGACCGCTGCTCTACCAGCTGAGCTACACCCGTTTTTAAAAACAGACGAAGCAGTCCCGATAAATCGAGACTGCTTTAGCCTATTTAAATTATATTACTCAACGATTTCAGTAACCTGACCCGCACCTACAGTTCTACCACCTTCACGGATAGCGAAACGTAAACCCTTGTCCATGGCTACTGGGTAAATCAACTCTACATTTAAAGTAATGTTATCACCTGGCATAACCATTTCAACACCTTCTGGTAAAGTCACTTCACCTGTAACGTCAGTAGTTCTCATGTAAAATTGAGGACGATACTTGTTAAAGAATGGAGTATGACGTCCACCTTCTTCTTTACTCAATACATAAACTTCGCATTTGAATTTAGTATGAGGCTTAATAGATCCTGGCTTAACAATTACCATTCCTCTCTTAATATCATCTTTCTCAACACCTCTTAAAAGTAAACCTACGTTTTCACCAGCTTCACCTCTATCTAAGATCTTACGAAACATCTCCACACCTGTTACAGTTGAAGTCATTTTTTCAGCTCCTAAACCTACAATTTCTACCGCCTCTCCAGAGTTGATTACACCTCTTTCGATCTTCCCTGTAGCAACTGTTCCTCTACCTGTAATTGAGAATACATCCTCTACTGGTAATAAGAAAGGCTTTTCTGTATCTCTTTCTGGAGTTGGAATCCATGTATCAACAGCTTCCATCAATTTATTTACAGCTTCAACACCCTCAGCTTCATTATTCAACGCTTTCAATGCTGAACCAAAAATTACTGGAGTCTCATCACCATCAAATTCATAAAAACTCAACAAGTCTCTGATTTCCATTTCACCTAATTCTAAGAATTCAGGATCATCAACCAAATCAACCTTGTTCATGAAAACAACGATTTTTGGAACACCTACTTGACGAGCTAATAAGATATGCTCTCTAGTTTGAGGCATAGGACCATCAGTCGCAGCAACAACTAAAATTGCACCATCCATTTGGGCAGCACCTGTAACCATATTTTTAATGTAATCCGCGTGACCTGGACAATCTACGTGTGCGTAGTGTCTAGACTCAGTTTCATACTCTACGTGAGCTGTGTTAATTGTGATACCTCTTTCTTTCTCTTCAGGAGCACCATCAATTGCATCATAATCTCTTTTCTCTGCAAAACCTTTTAGTGATAATACAGTTGTGATAGCGGCAGTTAAAGTAGTTTTACCATGATCTACGTGACCAATCGTTCCCACATTAACGTGCGGCTTGGTTCTTTCGAATTTTTCTTTAGCCATCTTTTTTGATTTTATTTTTATTTATAATTAAGTAATACTAATCTACTTTAACGTATTCATTATAATAAGACATTCTACAACGAGCCAATGATGGGAATTGAACCCATGACCTCTTCCTTACCAAGGAAACGCTCTACCCCTGAGCTACATCGGCTTAGTAGGCAAAACAGCCAACTACTCCTCCGCTAAGCAGGAAAGCAATTAAAGCAATTAATTCGAGCGGGAGACGAGACTCGAACTCGCGACCCTCAGCTTGGAAGGCTGATGCTCTACCAACTGAGCTACTCCCGCTTAATAATTTCCCTTTCAAAGCAAGTGGGAGTGGATGGACTCGAACCACCGTTACCTTACGGTGACAGATTTACAGTCTGCTGCAATAGCCACTATGCGACACTCCCATTTGGAGCCGATGGAGGGATTCGAACCCCCGACCCGCTGATTACAAATCAGCTGCTCTGGCCAACTGAGCTACATCGGCATGCAAATAAACTTTGAAAGGAATTTGAACTTAAATTGATGGAAATTCCAACAAATTCAAGCCCTAATATCTTATTTTCAATGAACAACTCCCGCATGAAACTAGCCAAACGGAGTGCAAAAATAAGGATAATTTCCAAATCTTAAAAACTTCTCTTGAAAATAATTTAGTTTTTTTTCACTTGAATATAAGAGGTAGTCGCAATTGCTTGATAATCAGCTGTGTAAATTCTGTTTCTCTTTGTACTTTTTAAGTTGTCTTCGAAGAGACTCTACAGCTAGGTCCGTAGCCACTTCAAAATTCTTAGCAGTCTCGGAAGAAAATAGGGTATCACCGGGTACATTTAGCTTAAATTCTGATGTTTTATCCTTAACCTGTTGATGGCTTTCTAATTTTAAATAGACATCCGCATCAACAATTTTATCGAAGAAGGTTTCTAGCTTTTCTAATTTTTTCTCAATAAATTCTTTCAACTGCTCAGATGCAGTAAATCCTGAAGGGTGAAATTGAACATTCATATATTACATTTTATTTTTTAGGCTTTGGGGTGAGCTTGTTTATGCACTTCTTTTAATCTTTCAATTGAATTGTGCGTATAAACCTGAGTGGCGGCTAAACTACTATGTCCCAATAATTCTTTAATCGCATTTAAATCTGCTCCTTTATTTAATAAATGAGTAGCAAAAGAGTGTCTCAATATATGAGGGCTCTTCTTCTCAGTCGACCAGCAATTATTTAAAAATTGCGTAATGATATTATAAACTGACTTAGGAGCTAGCTTATCTCCTTTGTCATTTACCAATAGGGATTCAAATGACTGATCACCCAACTCATTGTTTCTAAATTCAATGTAGGTTTTTATTTTTGAAAATACAAGCTTATCAATCGGAATTTTCCGCTCCTTCTTCCCTTTCCCAATTACTTTAACAGATTTTGACATCTCATCAAAATCAGACTCTTTAAGCGCTATCAATTCAGACTTACGCATACCTGTGGCATAGAACAAATCAAATATTAATAAATCACGAGAACTTTTAAAATCGTCTGCAACTGGTAAGCTATCAAACAATGCGATCAATTCTTTTTCATTAACAAATTGCGGTGTTCTTTTGGGGGTCTTAAGCGCTCCAATATCCTTTGCAGGATTCTTTTCAACTTTTCCAATCTTTAATAAGTACTTATAATAAGACTTAACGGTAGATAATTTTCGATTTACGGTACTGGCTGTATTGAGTTCATTTAGAGAGGCTACCCATAATCGAACATCCCTTGAGCTCACTTTATCGAAAGACTTACTCATGCTTTCGATAAACAAAGCGAATTGCTTTAGATCATTATCATACGACTGAACAGTATGAGGTGAGAACCTCTTCTCAAATTTTATATAGGCTAGAAACTCTTCTCTGTGCATATACTTAAAGATAGGTAATTTTAAATCTAAGCATAAAAAAAGGGCACTGTAATAACAGTACCCTCTTCAATTTCTTGAAACAATGACTAATCTAAGCCTTGTTCTCTTCTTATTTTTACGCTATAAGCTGCTTTGATTTTTTGCTCTCTTTTAAGCACAGACGGCTTCGTAAACTGCTGACGTTTTCTCAATTCCTTGATTACCCCAGCTTTTTCGTACTTCTTCTTGTACTTTCTTAGTGCCTTGTCAATTGAGTCGCTATCTCTTGCATCTATAATAAGCATATTAAATACCTCTTTTTGTTTTGTTAATAATAATGAATCGCGAAGATAGAAAATATTTTTCAAACATCTATACTCGCAAGCAATTTATTGCAATTTCTATTCCACAATTTTCTTTAAACTATTCTTAGCTGATTACCGAGTCTAGATTTTAGCCAATAAAATTACTGTTAAAATTGACTGAGGAATTACTTTATTACTACTTCAATAATTCTCTTGAAATAACTAATTTCTGTATTTCAGAAGTTCCTTCACCAATCACCATAAGTCTTGCATCTCTTAGGTACTTCTCAGCAGGATATTCTCTGGTATATCCATTTCCACCCATAATTTGCATGGCCTCATTACCGTTCTTCACAGCAATTTCAGATGCATAATATTTAGCAAATGCTCCTTGCTTAGTAATATTCATTCCTTTATTCTTCATATCCGCCGCTTGCATACACAACAATTCCGCAGCTTCACATTCTGTAGCCATATCAGCTAACTTAAAGGCAATTGCTTGAAAACTAGCTATCGGTTTACCAAACTGCTCTCTTTCTTTAGCATAAGCTACAGAAGCTTCATAAGCCCCTTTAGCCACACCTAATGAAAGTGCCGCAATTGAAATTCTTCCACCGTCTAAAACTTTCATTGCTTGTTTAAATCCTTTCCCTTCTTCTCCGATTAGATTCTCCGCTGGAATCCGAACATTATCAAAATAAAGTTCTGCTGTTTCACTTGCTCTAACTCCTACTTTTTGAGTTATTTTGTTTGCACTCAATCCCGGAGTTCCTTTTTCTATTATAAAAGCTGAAATACCATTTGAATCAAGTAAGTCTCCTGTTCTAACTAAGATTACATATACATCAGCACTTAAGGCGTGTGTAATCCAAGTTTTCATTCCATTGATTACCCATTCATTCCCTTCTTTCTTTGCTACGCATTGCATACGCATCGCATCACTTCCAGTATTTGGCTCAGTTAAACCCCAAGCTCCAATATGTTCTCCAGTTGCCAAAGCAGGTAAGAATTTTCTCTTTTGAGCTTCATTTCCATGATGTAAAATATGCCCAACACATAAACTATTATGAGCGGCTACAGACAGTCCAAAACCACCGCAAACTTTACCTAACTCCGTTAAAACACATACGTATTCTAAATATGACATCCCACTCCCACCATATTCTTCTGGAACTAATACGCCTAATAGACCTAAATCACCAGCTCTTTTCAAAACGTCAATAGGGAAATGTTCTTTATCATCCCATTCGTTTCGATAAGGCAGCACTTCTTTTTTAGCAAAGTCGCGCGTCATGTCAATAATCATTTGTTGATTGTCGGTAAGATTGAAATCCATACTTTTTATGTTTAGCCCGCAAAGTTAAGCAATGATTTTACATAAAGCAACTGCGCATTTGAATTACATCTGGCTCAACTGTATTAGGTTTACACTTAAAGTCTTATATTTACTGGAATTAAAATAATTTCCTATGAAAAAAACTTCAGCGCTTGCATTCATCCTAAGCTTATTTGCCCTTATTCAAGCTCAGGTGGTCATTAATGAATACTCTGCGGCAAATTATTCAGACGTTGATTTTCAAACCGGACCTGGAAGTGCTTATGAAGATTGGATAGAACTATACAATACTTCAGGAGCTCCAGTTGATTTGACCGGTTATTATTTAAGTGATAAATTAAATAATATTCAAAAATGGCAATTTCCTGCAGGAGCGAGTATTCCTGGCAATGGGCATTTATTGCTGTTAGCCTCAGGTGAAAATGCCTTCATGAATGGATATCAAAATACCAATTTCAAGTTAACTCAAACACATGGAAATGAATATGTTATTCTTTCCAATACTACAGGTGTGATCATAGATAGTATTCGATTAAATTATTCAAACAAGACCAACCATTCTAGAGGAAGACTAACAGATGGAAGTGCTCAATGGGGCGTTTTTGACAACCCGACAGAAGGAGGAACAAATACAAATGCCTTTGCAAAATATGCAGATAAAGCCACTTTTAACGTAGCTCCTGGCGCCTATGCTGGAGCTCAAACTATTGTTTTGAGTACTACGGAACCTAACTCTGTAATTAGATACACAACGGATGGTAGCAAACCAAATGGGGCCTCAACCCAATACATTACTTCACTTAATGTGGCTGCAACGACAGTTATAAGAGCGAAAACTTATTCAACGGATCCTCTTGTACTCTCCGCTCATACTGAAACGAACTCCTATTTTATTAATGAAAATCATACAGTGAAAATAATATCTGTATGCGGCAACAACCTAGCAACTTTGTTTGGTGGAACCCAAAATGAACCAGAAGGATCTTTTGAACTATTTGAAACAGACGGGACATTCTTGACTGAAGCAACAGGTGAATTTAATAAGCATGGAAATGATTCATGGGTCTATAACCAACGTGGAGTGGATTTCATTGCTAGAGATCAATTCGGCATTAATCATGCTTTAGAGGATGAAATTTTCGACACTAAAAACAGAGATGAATTCCAAAGAGTAATTCTTAAGTGCGGTGCAAGTGACAATTTCCCTTTTGAACCAGGTGGAGCTCACATCCGTGATTCCTATATTAACGAAATGTCTCAACTTGGTGATTTGCGATTAGATGAGCGTTCTAATGAATTTGCAGTATTGTATTTAAACGGAAATTACTGGGGGGTATATGATATTAGAGAGAAAACAGATGACAGTGATTTTACCGACTACTATTACGACCAAGACGTACCAAACATTCAATATCTAAAAACTTGGGGTGGAACATGGGAAGAATATGGTGCACCAAATGCTCAAAATGATTGGGATGCGTTTGTTAGTTTCGTTGACAATAATAATATGACCGTTCCAGCTAATTACGCCTATGTAGATTCTGTTTATAATACAGGAAGTTTAATTGACTACTTCATTCTTAATGGTTTTGTGGTTTGTGCGGATTGGCTAAATTGGAATACGGGCTGGTGGAGAGGATTAGATCCTGCAGGTGATAAGAAAAAATGGAGATATACGCTTTGGGATATGGATGCTTCTTTTGGCCATTACATTAATTATACGGGAGTGCCTAGTCAATCTGCTAATGCGGACCCATGTGACCCAGAATCACTTGGAGATCCAGGCGGTCAAGGTCACGTTCCAATCTGGAATAAGCTTCAAACCAATGACGACTTTTTCGCTGATTACATCAATCGGTATGCAGAGCTATCAAGTACGGTCTTCACTTGTGATAGTATGCATGATCTGTTGAATACAATGGTTGCAGAAATTCAACCAGAGATGCAAAGGCATTCTACAAGATGGGGCGGAAACTATAACACTTGGTTATCTAACGTTCAAGACATCCATACTTTTATAGATACAAGATGTGTTAACGTTCCTGCAGCTTTAGTAAATTGCAATCCAGAAATATCAGGTCCTTATGAATTAATACTCAATGTTGACCCCCCCTTATCAGGCGAAATTGAAATGACATCTTTAACACCTAACATTTACCCTTTTACTGGCACCTATTTCGGAGGTGTTAATATAGATCTTGATGCAGATGCATTTACCGGTTGGGCATTTGACTATTGGACCATTGAAAATGATACAATTCTACCAGATACTTTAACAGAGAATATCTTTTTTGATTTAAGTGGAAACGACTCTATTGTAGCACACTTCAAACCAGATGTTATTATTCCCCAAGATACCATTACTTTTATAGTACTAGGAGCTGGTTCAGGCACTGTAACCATTAACGGTACTGCGCAAAATACTTTCCCTTTCACCGATTACTTCAATGATGGTTCACTTCTTACTTTGTCCGCAAATGCGAATGCTGGTTTTACTTTTTCTAATTGGAGCATGACGAATAATGTTGCAAGCCCAAATAATACATCCGCAAGTATTGCAATTACTTTAGGGAGTAACGATACGATTTATGCTTATTTCGACGCAGTACTAGTAGATACTTTAGTCTTTGTAGTTAATCCTGTAGGCGCTGGAAATGTAAGCATTAATGGAATGGTTCAAACTGTATTTCCTTTTACAGGAATTTATAATGATGGCAGTTTGATGAATTTAGGAGCTACTCCTAATGGTGGGTTCACATTTAACAGTTGGTCATTGAGCAATCACGCTGCTGCCCCGAACAATCTAGCCAGTAATATAAACTTTACACTAGGAAGTAATGATACGGTATTTGCAAACTTCGACATTATTCCACCTATCGTTCAAGACACTATAGTTTATATGGTTGACCCAATAGGAAGTGGAAGCATCAATTTAAATAGTGCTCCAATTGCACCTTTACCATTTACTTCCATTAATCCAACTGGATCAAACATGGATATACAGGCTAATGCAAATGCAAATTTCATATTCTCTTTTTGGGAAAGTACTAATAACGCTATTGCTAATGTGAATAATTCAAGTAGTAGCTTCACTTCAAACTTCAATGATACGCTTACTGCTCATTTTGCTACGAACATCGTTGACACCCTAGTGGTTATGACGATTCCGAATGGTTCTGCCACTTTAAATGTTGGCGGAGTAGCTATCAATTCAAGTCCATTTGTTGGAGTATTTCCCGTGAATGCAAACCTTAATGTTGAAGCTATTCTAAATGGATCAAACACCTTTAATAGATGGAGTTTGAATACACAAGTATTACCCGATTACAATCAAATTACTTCATTTGTGTTCATTAATCAAGATACTTTGTTTGCTTTTATTAATGCCCCTACATTTGTTAATGACTTGGGCGAAGATGTTGAAGAGTTCTCTTTATTCCCAACCGTTAATGATGGAAACTTTGTAATCGACTACACCTTAAATGAAAATACAGATTTGAATCTTAGCATCATCAATATTGAAGGGAAAGTAATTAAGTCATGGAACTACAGTCAAGAAGTTTCTGGCATCAATTACATGAAAGAGTTAAGCTTTGAAGGAAGTGATGGATTATACTTCTTGAAAATATCCACTGACAAGACAAATGCCACGGAGAAGCTAATCAAAATAAGCAAGTAATTAAAAAAGGTCCCTCAAAATTGAAGGACCTTTTTTTTAACCTCTAAAGTTAAAAGGAGTATCACTATTACTCTTCTCTTCATCTAATAGATTTGGAGCTTTATTCTTATCATTCTTTATTTTGATGTTTAAGCCCAACCCTAGAATGAAAGAATGCTTTTTAAAGTCCATTGTGTAAGAACCATCATATCCTGGAGGCGAGCCTGCTATCGTAACTCCATCGGCATAATTATGGTTTGTGTAGGTATGCTGTAATCCAACGTTTCTGGTTAACATAGCACCAAAATCGAAGCAAATCGCAGAGTTGAAATTAATTCTTCCCCCTAAGGCAAATGAATGACCTGGTATCCAAAAATCTACATCATTATGATACTCTAAATCTACATCAGCTTTATTGAAGGTATATCCACCGCTTACTAAAAATTTATCAAATAACTGATACTCTGTTGCCAACTCCACTTCAAAATAGCCCTTGTTCAAATATTGCTCTCTACCGTTGAAGTCAACGCCACCAAAAAACATATATCTGCCACCAGTATTCACTCTCCATTTATCTGTAAACTGATAGCCTATTCCTCCACTTATAAAACCAGGTAAATCAGATCGAATCTCCTCACCATCTACAAAAACGGGCTCTCTATTTCCAGTGATTGGGTCATACTGCACACCACCATCTCGTCCATTTCTAACCAGTGTTGTTAGCTTAATTTTCGTACGATGCTCATATTTTAAAGCAATAAATAATTTTTCAGTTGGATTAATCAATACACTCGGAATAAAATTAAAGCCACTTCCCTTTTGACGCATGCTAATAAATCGATCTCCACCTAAATCATCATAGTAACCTGCTATTCCGTCAAAGGCTGTAGTACCATTCTCGTCTCCAACTAATCTCAAATAATCACCTGGAGTAATCCATTCATTTATACTAGCATCATCAGTTCCGGGCAAGATTTGAATACTCGTTACTTCTCCTTCGCTAGAGATAATTTGTTGACTCCATCTGAAATCCATACCAAAAGAGAAATACTTATTCAGTTGATATGCAAATCCAGCTTGAACCCCGGGGCTAAAACCAAGACCCTTATTTTGGAAATTGAACCTGTAATCTGCAATTTGGGCATAAGTTGTTCCATTCGCAGCATCTTGATCTACCAAACTAGGTTGCCCAACTGACCCTATACCGAAAGGAGTATTTACCAAAGCAGCAGGAACATCAGCCACTCCGCGATCAGAAACAGGAAGATTCGCATAATCAACCCCCCCAGCTCCTCCAACAATAATAAATGCCCCATGAAAACTTGCTTTGTTCACATTCCAATTCACAAATACACTGGGAAAAACAAAACTTTTTACATTGCCTTCGTACTTCTGAGGATTTGAAGTATACAATTCATAGTCACTTTCAATTGAACTAAACTGATTGAGCAGTTGGTTATTAATTCCAATTTGAACACCGTTCCCTAAAGAAGGTAAATTTGCTGGATTAAAGAATACCGCGTCAACATCAATTGCTGTTGCTCGTGAAGGCATTCTTATGAACTGAGCACTTTGATTAGGGATAGTAAATAAATTGGCTTGTTGCGCTTGAGTCATCAAAGGCAAGAAAATAATGCCTAAAAACACGTATACATTTCTCATATTCAGATTTGTTTGTTGCCGTAAAAGTAAGTATTTCGCTTGGAGTGATTTGTAGTTTTCAACATTACACTGGTCTGAATTTTGTAATTTAGTGAAACTCGTACTACAAATAGATGTGAAAAATAAGACTAAAAGATGCAACTTTGTACTAATGATAGTGATTACAGGTGCAAGAGGTTTTATCGGAAGTAATTTAGTGCAAAGTCTAAATAACGAGGGCTTTACACAGTTAATTCTTGTGGATGAGCTTGAAAAAACTGCTAAAGATTCAAATCTAGAATCTCTTCAATTTGAAAAAAGCATTCATCGCTCAACTTTTATCTCTTGGCTTTCTGAGCACTTTGAATTGGTGGACTTCATTTTTCATTTAGGTGCTAGAACCGATACAACAGAGCTTGATGAGACCATTTTTAACCAGCTAAACTTAAACTATTCTAAAGCCCTATTCAAGATTTGCACTGAGCATCAAATCCCTGTTGTTTACGCCTCTTCAGCCGCTACCTACGGAGATGGGAACTTAGGATATAATGATACTAAAGAAATCAAGCAATTAAAGCCGCTAAACCCTTATGGTTGGAGTAAGCAAAACTTTGATCTTTGGGTAAATGAGCAAACTAATACCCCACCCTTTTGGGCCGGTTTGAAATTTTTCAATGTTTATGGCAAGCATGAGAATCATAAAGGACGCATGGCAAGTGTAATTTTACACGCTTACAAGCAGATCAGTACGACTAAGAGAATGCAGCTTTTTATGTCACATAGAGAGGACGTTGCCAATGGGGAACAGAAAAGAGATTTTATAGCAGTAGAAGATGTGGTAAACATCTGTATTTTCTTTTATAAAAATCAGAAATTCAGCGGATTATATAATGTGGGAACCGGTCAAGCAAGAAGCTTTAATGATTTAGTAAGTGCTGTTTTTAAGAGCCTAAATGAAGAGATTGACATTGAATATATACCCACCCCTCTAGATATTCGACACGCCTACCAATACTTTACCCAAGCAGATATGAATAAGCTGAGAAGTGTTGGCTATAGTAAAGCTTTTTTATCTTTGGAAGATGGAGTTAAAAAGTATATTCAAGCCTACTTAAGTCCTTCTTCATAATCAAAGAGCCAATCTATCGTTTAGATTACATGAAAAGAATCTTGTTTGTTAAATAGAATAGTCACCATATTATTTACTTTTATCATTTTACAAGGCTCCGCTCAGGAACTTTCTAACTTTCGAAACTCCAGTATATCGATATCTAAGGATACCATGACTATAGATAGTTTGAGTATTTTGGAAACGAGCTTTGAACTTCGATATGAAGATGGTTCTCTAGTGGAAGCCAGTTTGTATGAGGTAAACCCTTATAATGCTCAGTTAGTCGTTCAAGAAGTTCTTGTAGGTAAATCCCTGCGCATGAGTTATAGGACCTTTCCACTACTCTTTAGCCAAAAGTATTTTTCAAAAGATTACGATTCTTATAAGAAGCAAACTGACGAACAAGGGTATCTCATTAGTTCTGCAAGAGGGATTAGTAATATTTCTAATTCACCTAGTTTAATCGATTTTGGGAAGCTCGATTACAATGGAAATCTCTCAAGAGGGATTGGCTTTGGAAATGCACAAAGTCTAAATGTAAACTCTAGTTTTAATATTCAGCTATCGGGAATGATTACCGATGACATTGAAGTAAAAGCCGCTATCACTGACAATAATATCCCTATCCAACCTGAAGGAAACACCGCACAATTACAAGAGTTTGATAAAGTGTTTATCCAACTTCGAAAAGACGAACATTACCTGACCGTAGGAGATTTCGACCTTAGAAGCCAGGGAAGCTATTTTATGAAATTTCAGCGAAACATGCAAGGCGCATCCTACCATGGTAAACAACAAATTAATGATCTTGGAGAAGCAAGTGGAATGGCGAGTTTTGCCATCTCTAGAGGTAAATTCGTAATAAATAATATAACAGCACAAGAAGGAAATCAAGGGCCATATCGCTTGATAGGACCAAATGGCGAAACCTTTATAATTGTTTTAGGGGGCTCTGAACGGGTATTTATAAATGGAGTTTTGCAAGAAAGAGGAGCAAATAACGATTATGTCATCGATTATAATGTGGGAGAAATCATCTTCACTCCAAATAAAATGATTACCCAAGATATGCGTATTCGAGTTGAATTTGAATATGCGGATAGAAATTTTTTAAGATCATTATATCATGTAAATGGAGGATTTGAACACGATAAATTCATAGCAGAATTCAATTTTTTTTCCCAGCAAGATGCTAAAAGTCAATCTATTACTCAGGACTTAAATAACGACCGAACACAAATTCTTGAAAATGTAGGTGATGATATCCTCAATGCGCTAGCTTCAGGAGTGAACGAAGTGGATTTTGATGAAAGCAGAGTGCTTTATGAAAAACGGGATACAATTATCAATGGTTTGATTGATACTTTCTTTGTCTATTCGACTAATGAAAATATACAACTCTATAGCTTAAGTTTCTCCTTAGTAGGTGATGGGGTTGGCTCCTACAACCCAGTATCCGCAGTGGCAAATGGACGAGTATTTGAGTATCTAGGACCAGGCAAAGGGAGCTATAGTCCTGTCATTCAATTAATTGCCCCTCAAAAACAACAACTCTTCAATTCAAGATTCACTTATAAAATTAATAAGCAAACGAAAATAGGAACCGAATTCGCTTTGAGCAATCAAGATCTAAACACCTTCTCCGAACTAGACAAAAATGACAACATCGGATTTGGCTTACATGTCTTTTACGAACAAGAGATTCAACTTAAAAAAGATTCACTCAAACAAATTCAGCTCAATGCAAACTATGAATTTAAACAAGATCAGTTTAATCCATTGGAACGCTACCGAGCGGTTGAGTTTAATCGTAACTTTAGTTTCAACGACCAGTTAAATTTGGGTGAACATCTTGCAAATTTAGGACTAGCATTTAGTAAAGCTGGAAAAGGCAGCCTAAGCTATGATGTAAATTATCTCCAGCGAGATTCAGTCTATCGGGGAGTAGAGAACACTTTACTCAGCAATTTCAAATCTAAGCATTGGGAAAACACCAATAGTATTAAATATCTATATGCTAAGAACCTAGATACCGAGACTCATTTTATTCGCCCTAACATCTTAATTGCGCGAGAAATACCCAAACTAAACAATTGGAAACTTGGTGTAAATCTTAATCATGAAATTAATAAAGCCAAGTCTATAACAACCGATAGTCTTTTAAGCTCCTCCTTCCTTTGGCAAGAGTATGGGGCTTTTATTCAAAATGCAGATTCTTCCAAAAACCAATATTCATTCAGCTATAAACTTCGATATCAGCACTTATCTGATGGAGACCAATTTGACAAGGCCTATTTAAAAGCTCATAATGTAGAGATGAAAGGACGATTTTTAGCAAAAAAGAATCATACCGTTAACTGGAATCTAATTTACCGAAACCTTCAACAAGACACCTTATTCAGCGCCGATAGTGACTTAGAACATTTCTACCTAGGTAGAATAGATTATGGGTTTACAGCTTATAAAGGTGCTATTCGGGGTAACACGCTTTATGAAATTGGAGCAGGTAGAGAGCAGAAAATTCAATACAACTATATTGAAGACCCCAACGGTCAAGGGAGTTTTGCTTGGGAGGACATTAACGAAAATGGCGTGCAAGAAATTAATGAGTTTTACGTCTCTGCTTTTGATAATGAAAATAGGTTTATTCGAATTTTCACGAACTCCTTAGAATTTCAACCAGTTAATTCTATACGTTTAAATCAAAATCTTAGTTTAAATCCAAAAGCCATATGGTTTAATGAAAAAGGTATCAAAAATCTTATTAGTAGATTTTCTTCCAATACCAATCTTCAATTTAGCAAGAAGGTATTTGCATCTAGAGATATTGGATTTAGAAACGTTATTAGTCCATTTCAAATTGGCTTAAACGACAGCTTGTTAGTATCAAGTAATACGAGCATTAGAAACGTAATATTTTTTAATCGAACGGATACGAAGTACGGCTTTGATTACACCTATTTGTTCAGCACCAGCAAGACATTACTTACCAGTGGATTTGAAAGAAGAACATATATTCTAAACACCTTCAATACGCGTTGGAATTTTGCTAAGAGCTTTACCGTTAATGCCAATTACTCTACAGGGTTCAAACAAAACGATTCAGACTTTTATTTCGATAGAACCTATGAATATATCATCAATGAAGCAGGTGGAAATCTTACTTGGCTTTACAAGAATGCCCTGCGAATAGAACTTGCTTACCAATATGGATTCAAGTCGAACCCATTAGCCGTAACAGGAGGACAATTTGCCGTTAGCAATGAGATTAGCACCAATATAAAATATGCCAAAGCGAACAATTACAGTATAACTGGACAGTTCACCTTTACCACTGTTGGCTACAATGACGATCAATTTCAAAATCAACAACTAGAATTTGATATACTCCAAGGCTTGCAACAAGGGAATAACTTTGTTTGGAATTTGGGAATTGATAAAACATTTGCAAAACTATTGCAGCTTTCCATTCAATATGATGGTCGAAAGGTAGGTGAGGCACCATTGGTTCATGGTGGTAGAATGCAAGTGCGAGCTATCTTTTAGATCAAAAATAACTACCTAAGTATCAATTCCTCCAAAACAACGTTAAACATATGCCCAGTGGGCGTTTGGCTATGGTTCGGAACCCTATAGGGTTCCGAACCATAATTTTATACAGCTATTTCGCAATAAATTGAATCTATACTAAGTTCTTAAATCATGAGAACTTTATTGATTTACTTTTTCCTCTTTCTGTTTGCTAAGCAACTAATCGCTCAAGAGGTATCGTCTAAAGATCTTGCCCGTTGTGCTGTTGAGTTAACCGCTCAACAAATCACTTACGACCCAAGCTACTTCTCTATTCCTTATCCCAATGGAGATGTTCCTTCAGGTAAAGGCGTATGCACTGATTTAATTATACGCGCTTACCGATTGATAGGCATCGATTTACAGAAGGAAGTGCATGAGGACATGAAGAGCAACTTTTCTAGCTACCCTAAAATTTGGGGATTGAAGCAAACAGACACCAATATAGATCATCGTCGTGTTCCTAACTTGATGACCTATTTTAGTAGAGAAGGGGCAGAACTCAGTATTACGGAGTCTGCAAAAGACTATCTACCCGGAGATGTTGTATCCTGGGATTTAGGAAGTGGATTAACTCACATTGGAATAGTAAGCGATGTGAAAGTTGCCAAGGAAGATAGATACCTGATTGTACACAATGTAGGCGCTGGTCAAGTATTAGCAGACTTCTTATTTAAGTTTGCTATCATCGGACATTACCGATACGCTACTTAAAAACTATAATCTTATTGGGCATCAATCCAATCTCTTATAAGGCTGATTCCTTCTTCGTGCGAAAGTGATCTACCAATTTCTGGCATTCTCTCATCAACTTCATCTGAAATCATTCTGTAAAGAAGAATAGATTCATCCGCAACACTAGGCTTAATTACGTATGTCAAACCTCCAGAACCCCCACCAGCAGCAATAGGCGTTTTCCAAAACCCCAAGCTCAGCGAATCCTGATTATCATACTCTAGATACAAACCTGAGTTAGCAGCAGATCCTTCCAATCGATGACAAGAAGAACAGTTCACAGCTAAATATGCTCTAGCCTTACTTGTTAAACTAGCAGTAGGATGATTCATTCCAGGCCAAGCAGGAATATTAGATAAAGAAGTGTTTTCTAGAATACCATCAGAAATCCAACGATCAATTTGATTAGCAGTTCCACTTGAATAATCATAAGACTTATTCAAATTATGAATAGCAGGGCCAATTGGCTCAATTTCCCCGTCATCTGCATGACAGTTTTTACATTGATTAACGTTAGGAATCAAGTAATTGAATGTTTCAGTCTGGCCATTCACCATAGCTGTCATTGTTCTCGTACCTCCTATAATAGTTCTGGTGGCTTCTGTTTGCTCATCATTCCATTCATAGGTTTCTGCTTGCCAACCATCATTCTTTCTAATCAATAACCTAGTCTCCACATAATCTTCAATTCCACTAGCATCGCTGTAATAAAAATGTTTAATCAAAACAGCGCCCACTGGCAAGTCTAGTATTTGAGTGGTATCAAATGGAATGGATACTCCAGGTGGAACATAGATATAGCGCTTCTTTAATGCATAATCACTAAATAAAGGCATGTTTAAGTCATAAGGCAATACCCCTGCTTCCGCATTAGGAATTAAATCAGCTACATTTCCTTCAAAGAAATTATATGTCGATAATGAGCTATGCCCTTTACCTTCAGGAATATTGATATCCGTTGAGTCTAGATTATCTTTACCGCACTGACTTAATACAAGTAGTACGGTAAAAATAATTAATAGTTTAAATACACGCAAGGCTTAAAATGGATCAAATGAAACTTCAGCTAATGGAGTTTGTATACAATCGTGAGGAGTCATATCATCCGTAATTAACGCTCCACTCATATCTGCTGCAGCATTTATATTTACAAATGTAGGA
>JBLHMK010000004.1:0-48853 GCA_047621945.1 Flavobacteriaceae bacterium | reverse complement strand
ATTGTTAAGGCAATTCTCTTGCCTTTATATTCGATAACATGAAATTCTTCACAGGGTTCGAAGTATCGGTACTCATCAAAAATGTCATAGGTAGGAAGAAGGGCTTTGTGAGCCATTCCAAGAACCTCTCCATCTGCTATAAAATAGGCGGAGTTGAATAGGTCTTTACCTTCAGCAACGGGGTTCTTACTTGGTGCTCCAATAACTACTGCGATATCTTTAGTTAAAGGTTTGATTTGTTCAATAACTTCATCGCATTTATTAATGAAGTCTTCAAATTCAAGGAAATCTCTTGGCGGGTAACCACAGACTGCGAGTTCTCCAAAAAGAACGATGTCTGCTTTTACACGAATAGCGTCTTCTATTGCACTTTGTATTTTTGAAAAATTTTTTTCAAAATGTCCAATGTGATAGTTTAATTGAGCGATAGCAACTTTCATTTGACTAGACTTTAATTAAGATTATCTTGAAAACCCAAAGGGAGTAGGATTGTTTTTTAAAACATGATGCCAGTGCTTAAGTTCACTACACGCAGAACTGTTCGCTTATCATCCCCATCTTTCAAAACGTTTACAAACCCATTGTTGAATGACAATTCTACAACAAGGGCTGTTTTGTCACTAAAGGTATATTCAAATCCTCCACCTACTTTTAGGCTGGCGTTAAAAAAGTTTGAACGTAAATCGAAAGGGGCTAATTTTTTACTGATAGATTCATTTTCAATGCTAGAACCAACCAGGCTCAATCTCGAGCGAACACGAAAAGAATTAACTAAACCGAATTCTCCGAAATATCTAAAATAGCCAATTTCATTCGTTCTCAATTTGAACGTAAAAGGGATTTCAATGTAGTTGAACTTATAGGTTTCCTTTATGCCGGGGACTAAGAAATTATCGTTGGCATAGGTCGATGTGGTATCGAAAATTACTTCATTAACTCCTGGACTATTGCTTCTTGAAGCTCTAGGATGGCTGATAGTTAATCCCGTGCTGATGCCATAGTTCTCATCAAAGTAAAATTCAGTCTTTAATCCGTAACCAAAGGCATAGCCAACCTTCGAATCTGCGATGTTCACATTATCAGATTTCAAAAAAGACAAGCCGTTCGTAAATTGCAATCCAAATCTAAATTTTTTGTGTTGAGCAAAAGAATTTGTTATAAAAAGTGAAAAAGCAAAGGCTATTATAATTTTTTTCATACTGAATGGTTTATTTTGCAGAGCCATGAAGAACACTTTCCGCTATTTTATTATTTTAAGTATTTGTATGTTAACGCTTGTAAGTTGTGATTTATTCAACAAAAATACGAAAAAGATAGATGTTTCGGAGATAGATTTGAATTTAGAAATTGATCGTTTTGATCAGTCCTTCTTTGATGTGGACACCAATGATCTCTACAATAGTTTAGCTATTCATCGCGAAAAAGATTCAAGCTTTTTTGATTTCTACTCCGTCAACGTCATGCGTTTCGGACATATTAGCGATAGTATAACACCTACCATGCTTGATCTTCAGCATTTTTACACCAATCCTTATGTTTTAGAATTGTATGATACGGTGCAAAAACGTTATGGAGACATTTCCCCTATGCAAGAAGAGTTGGAAGAGTCGCTCAAGCACTTTAAGTATTACTTCCCTAATAAACAACTCCCTGCATTTAAAACTATAATTAGCGAATTTGGCTATAATGCGGTGGCTCTGGATTCTACGTATATTTTGATCTCTTTGGATATGTATCTAGGGAAAGATTACATGTATTATGGTAGTTTTGACTTTCCGTATTACATCATTAATCGATTTGAACCGGAGTATATCGTTCCTAATGTAATGGAGGTAATGTTCAATGCATATTATGCCCCAGACGACTTAGCCGAAACAGATGCCTTGATTCATGCAATGATTGAAAAGGGTAAATTGTATTATTTCAAAGAGTGTATGCAGCCTGAAGAAGCTAAACATGTTTTGATAGGATATAATGAAGAGCAATTTGCTTGGTGTGATAATGCTGAAGGAGAAATCTGGAAATTTTACAATGAACACGATTTATTCTATTCCAAAAACTATATGGAGCATAGTCGCCATATTGGCGATGGTCCAATGACGGCGGGAATGCCTGAGCAAGCGCCTGGGAATGTTGGCAGCTGGGTAGGGTGGCAAATAGTTAATCAATACATGGAAAATACTGTTGATGAACTTTCATTGAAAGAGTTGTTGGCTACTCCTCCTGCCACGATTTTAGCAAAAAGCAATTATAAACCTAAGTAAGCTTCAACACAAGATGGTAAAAGATTGGAACGACGATGAAATGCAGGTGCAAACGGACAATTTGCTCTATAAGAAATTGACCAAAGAGGATATTGTACCCCTAAGGGAATTGATTCAGTATCATGATTGGAAATATTACGTCAAAGCGGAACCAAGTATTTCAGATGTGGAGTATGACAAAATATTCAAGTCATTAAAAGCGCTAGAAGAGAAGAATCCAGAACTCATTACGGCAGACTCGCCGACACAAAGAGTAGCCCAGGCATTGACTTCTGATTTCACTACAGTAGCTCATACGGTGCCGATGTTGTCATTGAGCAATTCATATAATGCTGATGACTTAAATGCTTTTGATGAATCCGTAATGAAGTTGAGTAACCGAGAAGGAATTAGCTATTGCGTGGAGCCTAAATTTGATGGAGCAAGTATAGCCTTGGTGTATGAAAACGATCAATTAGTTCGTGGAGCAACTCGTGGAAACGGAACAGAAGGGGAAGAGATTACGGCAAATGCCAAACAGTTAAAGAATGTACCGATTACAGCCCTATTCTCTAAATATGGCATTGGTAAAATTGAGTTAAGAGGCGAGGTTGTTATTGAGTTGAACAACTTTGATCAATTGAACATTGAACGAGAAAGAGAAGGACTAAAGGTCTTCCAAAACTCCAGAAATACAGCCTCTGGTTCTTTGCGAATGAAAGATCCTAATGAAGTGGCTAAACGTAATTTGGAAGCCTTTATTTACCAAATAGGCTATGTCGTGGATGCTGATGGAAAAGAAATGTTAGGAGAGAAATTTACTTCTCATTTTCAGAATATAGAAATGCTAGCCGAATTGGGCTTTCAAACTCCTCAAGAAGAAAAGACTTTAAGCACCAACATCCAAGATGTCATTCAGTTTGCGCAAGGATGGGAGCAAAAAAGAGATAATTACAATTACGAAATCGATGGGATGGTAATCAAGGTCGATGATTTGCGTTTGCAAAATACATTGGGTTCTACCGCGCATCATCCGAGGTGGGCCATCGCTTATAAATTCAAAGCAAGACAAGCAACAACTCAGTTATTAAACATTGAATATCAAGTAGGTAGGACGGGTGCGGTAACTCCTGTTGCCAAGTTAGATCCCGTTCGATTGGCTGGGGTAACGGTATCTTCTGTTTCTCTACATAATGCAGATTTCATTGCGGAAAAGGATGTTCATATTGGTGATTATGTGCGAGTAGAAAGAGCTGGTGATGTGATTCCTTACATCGCAAGTGTAGATTTGAGCAAACGAAAAGAGCTTGAAGCAGTCGTTTTTCCTACGACTTGTCCTTCTTGTGAGGCTAAGCTCGTGCGACCAGAAGGCGATGCGGTATGGCGATGCGATAATGTAGAATGTCCCGCTCAAACTGAAGAACGAATGATTCATTTTGTATCTAAAGGGGCTATGGATATAGATGGCATGGGAAAAGATATTGTGAAGCGCTTCATTGCGGAAGGCTTATTAGAAAATGTAGAAGACATTTATCGTTTTGATTATGAGAAGGTTTTAGCCTTGGAAGGTTGGAAAGAAAAGTCTGTCGAAAATCTTAAAAAGGGAGTTGAACTATCTAAACAACAACCCTTATGGCGATTGCTTGTCGGTCTAGGGATTAGACATGTTGGAAGTGCTACGGCTAAAATGCTAGAGAAGCAAATTCAACGGGTAGATGACTTGATTAATTGGACGATGGAAAGTTTAGCAGAACTAGAAGATGTGGGCCCTAAAGTGGCTGAAAGTGTAATGAGTTTTTTCCAGAATGAAGAAAATCAAGTCTTGTTGAAGAACCTAGAAGAGTTAGGGGTGAAAGTAGAGAAGACGGAAGAGGACAATGTCCTAAAGAGCAATAAACTAGAAGGACTAACATTCTTGTTTACAGGAGCGTTAAGCAGATTCTCTAGAGACAAAGCGAAGGCATTAGTTGAAGAGAATGGAGGAAAGAACGTAAGCGGAGTAAGTGCTAAATTGAATTACTTGATTGCTGGCGAAAAAGCGGGGTCTAAGTTGACCAAGGCAGAAAAAATCAATGAGAAAGCTGGTGAAAGAGTAGTTAATATTATCTCTGAAGATGATTTCTTAGAGATGATTGGGTAAAAGGTTTTTCTCGTAATACGGATAGATATCGGTACGCTAAGACGCAATTCGTTTTACATAGAAACACTTAACATACAACATCTAACTTCGCGCCTTAGCGAGCAATCCTTAGCGAGAAAACTACACTCGAGAAACTATTCCTTATCCACACACCACTCCCGTGCATTCACAAACGCTTCTAACCACGGACTCACTTCATCTTTTCTTCCACTAGGATAGTTCGCCCAATTCCATTGAAAGATAGTTCGCTCAATATGTGGCATCATCACTAAATGACGACCGCTATCATCACATATCATGGCTGTGTTGTACTTTGAGCCATTCGGATTTGCAGGGTAGCCTTCATAAGCATACTTGGCTACTATATTGTAGGCTGATTCTTCTTTAGGTAAATGGAATTTTCCTTCACCATGAGAGATCCAAACACCTAAGGTGCTTCCAGCTAAACTACTTAACATTATTGATTTATTACTTGCTACTTCAACAGAGGTAAATCCACTCTCGTGCTTATGGCTGTTGTTATGCAACATGCGTGGTTTGTCTTCGTGGTCCGGATTGATTAAGCCTAACTCTACGAATAATTGACAACCATTACAGATTCCTACACTTAAGGTGTCTTCTCTTGCAAAGAAATTGTTTAAGGCTTTGTTGGCCTTCTCGTTGTATTTGAATGAGCCTGCCCATCCTTTTGCGCTTCCCAATACGTCAGAGTTAGAAAACCCTCCAACTGCTCCAATGAATTGAATATCTTCTAGGTTCTCTCTCCCTGAAACTAAGTCGGTCATGTGTATATCCTTCACATCGAAGCCAGCTAAAAACATAGCATGTGCCATCTCTCTTTCCGAGTTACTCCCTTTCTCTCTAATGATTGCAGCCTTAGGTCGAGGACCTTCAAATTGAGGAAGCTTGCCTGTAAATTGATTAGGGAAGGTATATGCTAATGCTTGATTTTTATAATTATCATATCTTGCCTTGGCTTGTTTTGCTCCGCTTTGGTGAGTATCGAAAAGGTAAGAGGTCTTGTACCAAATATCTCTCCATTGAGGGATGTTGAAACTCAATTCTTCTTGATGGTTCTGAACAGTTAATACTTCACCTGAACTAACGCTTCCAATTTTATGATAAGGAACGTTTGCGGCTTCAAGGATGGCTTCTGCTTCTTTGGAAGCTTGGAAAACTAGAGCTATATTTTCAGCAAATAATACTTTAGTTGAGTCTAACTCCGCCAATGCCGTCAAATCTATATTTGCAGCTAAATCTTGTTCAGCAAAACACATTTCTAATAGAGTAGTTATCAATCCACCACTTCCTATATCATGTCCAGCTTGAATCCAGTTTTTGCCTATCAATTCTTGTATCGTATCAAAAGCTGTTCTAAAAGCAGTAGGATTTTTTATGTCTGGTACTTCTTGGCCAACTTTAGCTAATACTTGAGCAAAAGAAGAACCACCTAACTGGTAATCATCTTGAGATAAGTTAATGTAATATATGTCTCCACCATCTTTTTGTAATACAGGTTCAACTACATTCGAAATATTAGAACAATTTCCAACACTTGATATTATTACGGTACCTGGAGAAATAACCTCTTCATTTGGATAACGTTGCTTCATGGAAAGAGAATCCTTTCCTGTTGGAATATTGATACCTAGATCAATAGCAAATTGAGCACAAGCTTCCACGGCATCATATAAACGGGCATCTTCTCCATCATTTTTACATGGCCACATCCAGTTAGCTGACAAGGACACACCAGTTAATCCTTTATTGATTGGAGCCCAAACTAAATTACTTAAGGCTTCTCCTATACTATTTCTACTCCCTGCTTTTGGATTGATTAATCCACTGATTGGCGAATGACCTATCGATGTGGCAATCCCTTCTTTGCCTTTGTAATCCAAGGCTATTACGGCTACATTATTAAGGGGTAATTGTAACGCACCAGCACACTGCTGTTTAGCTACTTTCCCACCAACGCATCGATCTACCTTATTGGTCAACCAATCTTTACAAGCAACTGCTTCTAATTGTAAAACTTGCTCCAGGTGAGCGTGAATATCACTTGATTTGTACTCAAGCGCTGAAAAATTTGCTGCTTGACGGGTATCCGTTAAGATGGTCTTTGGAGAACTCCCAAACATATCGCTGAGGTCCAAATCCATCGGCTTTTGCCCCTTGGTTTTAGATTCAAAAGTAAAGCGCATGTTATCGCTTACAACTCCTACGGTATACATCGGAGATCTTTCTCTGTCGGCTATTTGTTGAAGGGTCTCAATATGTTCTCCACTAATAACCAAGCCCATTCTTTCTTGGCTTTCGTTACCAATAATTTCTTTGGCTGAAAGTGTTGGGTCACCTACCGGTAATTTATCCAAGTCAATATTTCCACCAGTATCTTCTACTAGCTCGCTCAAACAGTTTAAGTGTCCACCAGCCCCGTGATCATGAATAGAAACAATTGGATTTTCTTGATTTTCCATCATTCCGCGAATAGCGTTAGCTGCACGCTTTTGCATTTCTGGATTAGAACGCTGAATAGCATTCAATTCAATAGTGTTTCCAAAGGCACCCGTATCAGAGGAAGAAACTGCTGCTCCACCCATTCCAATTCGGTAATTGTCTCCACCTAAAATCACAATTTTATCACCTGCTTTTGGGGTCTTTTTTAATGCACCTTCCGCTTTACCATAACCAACTCCACCAGCTTGCATGATGACTTTGTCGTAGGCGGTGGTCTTTCCATCTTGTTGGTACTCAAAAGTTAAAACAGATCCCGCAATTAATGGCTGTCCAAACTTGTTTCCAAAATCAGAAGCCCCATTAGATGCTTTTATTAAGATATCTAAAGGTCTTTGATACAACCACTTTCTTTCTCCTACTCCTTGTTCCCAAGCACGATTGGCTTCTAAACGAGAATAGGATGTCATATATACGGCAGTTCCAGCGGAAGGTAATGATCCCGTTCCACCAGCTAATCGGTCTCTTATCTCTCCTCCTGAACCGGTAGCCGCACCATTGAACGGTTCTACTGTGGTTGGGAAATTATGCGTTTCTGCTTTTAAAGAAATAACAGATTCAAATTCTTCTTCTTGATAGAAATCAGCTTTTTCTGCGCTCTTTGGAGCAAACTGAACGGCTTTTGGTCCTTTCACAAAGGCCACATTGTCCTTATATGCAGATACAATATCATTAGGATACTTCGCTGAAGTTTCTTTAATCATCTTGAATAAAGACTTCTCTTGCTCTTTGCCATCAATGACAAATGAGCCATTAAATATTTTATGTCGACAATGTTCAGAATTTACCTGTGAGAATCCAAACACTTCTGAGTCGGTTAGTTTTCTTCCCAAACGAGTTGCAAGATCATCTAAGTAAGTAACTTCATCTTCGCTGAGTGCTAAGCCTTCTCTTTTATTGTATTCCTCAATGTTGTCAACATCTATTATAGCTTCCGGCTCCGCATCAATAGTATACATTTCCTGATGAAGTTTTTCAAATTGCTCCGAAAGCATGGGGTCAAAGCTTGGAAACTCTTGTGTAATGATGCTATACTCCTCAATACGGAGAATACCATTGATGCCCATATTTTGAGTTATTTCAACTGCGTTTGTAGACCAAGGACTTATCATTGCCGCTCTTGGGCCAAGAAAGAGTTGAGTAGTCGATAATTGAATGTTTGAGGCGTCGACTTTTTTTGCTTCTCCGAATAACCATTCTAATTTTTCAATTGATTTTTTGTCTAAAGTTTCCTGTGTTTGAACAGTGTAAAAATATTCGTCGTGATGATTGAAAAAATGAATCATTTAAGATGGGCTGTTTAGAGTCTCAAATTTACTTCCTTTTTTTGAAAATGACTAGTCGATTTATTCACAATTGAAAGGATTTTAGCTAACATATTTATCGCTTTATTTGACATTCTACAAAAACGTATACCTTTAAGTCATAAGAAGAAATTATGCTCATTGCCTTAGCTCTTGCTCCTGTTGTTGCCATTTTGTTTTTTGTTTATTTAAAAGATAAATATGACAAAGAGCCCGTGAAACACTTGATTATCAGCTTTTTACTAGGCTGTCTTTCGGTTATTCCAGCATTAATTCTAGAGTATTCGCTAGGAAGCATCTTCCCTGAAAACTCTATGAATGTTATGGTAACGGCTATTTGGGCCTTTGCTATCGTGGCAGGCTCAGAAGAGCTAAGTAAATTTATTATGCTAAGAATTTATGCCTTTCGTCAAAAAGAATTTGATGAACCTTTCGATGGCATTGTCTATGGTGTTGTAGTAAGTTTAGGTTTTGCGGCTGTCGAGAACATTTTTTATGTAATGGACGGTGGAGTGAGTGTTGGTTTATTAAGAATGTTCACTGCTGTGCCTGCTCATGCAAGTTTAGGTGTAATAATGGGTTATTATTTTGGTCTTGCTTGGCAACATCCTGAATCAGCATGGAAATATAAATTGAGAGGATTAATATCTGCTATAGCTTTACACGGTGCTTATGATTTTTTCCTCATGCAAAACAACATACCTGCGTTTGCATTGTTTTCTTTCTTAGGCTTGTTTATCTCCATAAGATTGGCACTAAAAGCCATTAAAAAGCATCAAGAGGCCTCTCCTTTTCACCCAGAGGTATTAGCGCAAAAAGCAGAGGAAGAGGAGCAAATTAATAATGAAGGGCACTAAAGCTTTAGCCTTAGCGTTTTCACTGAAATGATTCGAATGAAAGAGAGTTTAATGATTGGTTTGTTTTTATTGAGCCTAAATGCTTGTACGAAGGATCAAATTGATCGCTTTAGCGTGGTTTATGAAGTTGAATTTGTAAGTACGTGGAGCGCAAGCTCTCATCCTACAGATTTCCCGAGTGGTGCTCACTTTTCACCGTTTGTGGCAGTGTCGCACCTTTCTTCTTCTCGTCTTTTTATTGAGGGATTAAGCGCAAGCGAAGGGTTGAGGAATGTAGCTGAAACGGGAAATACAGATAAAATTAACGAGGAGTTAGAGTTTTTTGTAAATACGGGAGAAGGCCTAGATGTTATTCAAGGCAATCGTTTTGATAGTCCAGGAAACAGCAGTAAAATTCAATTGGGTTTGAGAGAAGGGTATCATTATGTAACGGCTGTGAGTATGATTGCACCTAGTCCAGATTGGTTTGTTTCGGCCACCACTTCTTTACAAGATCAAACAGATGGTTTGTGGTATGATGAAGTAACCTCTTATGTTATAAGCTACGACGCTGGGTCAGATGATGGCACTAGTTTTAGTTCTGCCAACAGCCCCTTAGATTCCATTGAGCCGGTTACTTATTTATCTGAAGGCCCTTTAACAGAAGGTTTAGATTCAGTGGTGAATATGGGCTATTTTAAGTTTACAAGGATTAAGTAGTTAGTTGATTTAACTACATCCAAATCCCATTACTCAACTTATGTTTGGTGCGACCACCACAATCTTTTTGTGTTTTACACGCTTCTAGGCTCAATATCAGTAACAAGGCCCCAATAAGTAATAAAATCTTGGATTTTTTCATGTTTACTTTCTCTTTAAACGCAGAACTTCGGGTTTTGGTTGTTTACTTTCTTAATTTTGTCAAAAGAAATGAAAGTTTTAGAGCATAACGATTACATAAAAGGGATACTGGATGGAGATACTATTATTCTCAGTCGAGCCATTACTTTATTGGAGAGCACTCGAAGTGATCACCAAGTATTAGCTAGGGAAATTTTGGAAGAATTGCTGCCCCATACCGGTGGATCTAAAAGAATAGGAATAACTGGAGTGCCAGGTGTAGGGAAAAGTACTTTTATTGAAGCGGTTGGTGAAAACTTGATCGGAGAAAATAAAAAGCTAGCCGTTCTTGCGGTTGACCCAAGTAGTTCACTGAGTAAAGGAAGCATACTGGGAGATAAAACTAGAATGGAAAAGCTGACGGGCAATCCACGAGTTTATATTAGACCTACAGCCGCTGGAGGATCTTTAGGTGGTGTGAGTCGAAGAACTCGAGAAACGATTATGCTATGTGAAGCTGCAGGCTACGATTATGTCTTGGTGGAGACTGTTGGTGTAGGACAAAGTGAAATAGCCGTACATTCTATGGTTGATTGTTTTGTTTTGCTCTTATTGGCTGGTGCGGGAGATGAACTTCAAGGAATAAAAAGAGGAATCATGGAGATGGCAGATATTATCGCTATCAATAAAGCATATGAAGACGATGAATTGAAGCCAAAAGCTAGGCTGTCCATGCAAGAAATTAAGAATGCTTTACATTATTATCCTCAGAAAGAATTCTCTTGGTTAACTAAGGTAAAAGCAATTGACTCCTTGGCCAGGCAAGGGCTTGAATCTCTTTTGAAAAGTTTCAACTCTTTTTTCGAACACCAAGATTTAAAAGGGTTTTTCAAAGCTCGACGAAAAGAACAAGACTTGTTTTGGTTTCATGAAACAATAAAGCAACGTTTGTTGAGCAATTTTTACACGAATAGTGAAGTAGATAATAAGATTACAGCCCTAGAAGCGGAAATTATAGCCGGTAAAACTTCTTCATTTAACGCTGCTGACCAACTTTTTCAAAACGGTTCGGAACCCTTTAAGGGTTCGGAACCTTCTTAAACCCGCGTAATGAAAGGAGATATAGAAAGCCAAAAAGATCTTGAATTCCTTGTAGATAGTTTCTATGAGAAGGTCCGAGAAAATGAAGAGATTGGTCATTATTTTTAATGAGGTGGAACCGATAGATTGGAGTGCTCACATGCCTAGAATGTACGCCTTCTGGAGTGATATTTCACTAGGTGCTAGCAATTTATCTGGCAAGTCAATGACCAAGCATTTGGTTTAAATGAATTAGCAAAAATGGAGAAAAAGCATTTCGATGAATGGCTCCGCTTATAGAAGAATAATTTGAGTTTGCGCTTCAATGGACCGAAGGCTTATGAAGCTTTATCTAGAGCTAAAAGTATAGCTAGTATGATGCACTTCAAAGTTGCCCAACAATAAAAAGTAATTCAAATTTCACAATTTGGCATAAAACCATTACATTTACAGTGTAATTAAAGGGAAAGAGGGGGCGCGAGTCCCCTCTTTTTATTCTACAAAACATGGATGCACTAAAAAATAAAATAGAGGAACTCATAGTTCCAATGTTGACCGAGATGGACCTTTTCTTGGTCGAGATTGTAATTGGAGCGAACTACAAGATGCAGATTTTTGCTGATGGTATCCCCTCTATTACGATTAAACAGTGCACGCGTTTGAGTAGATTCATAGAAGGGTATTTAGATGAAGATGCTAGTGTTCCTGAAAAGTATACACTAGAAGTTTCCTCTCCTGGAATGACTAACCCTTTAAGAGTGCCACAACAGTTTACCAAGCGAATTGGAAGCACCTTGAAGATTACTATGCAAGATGGGCAACAAGTAGCTATGCTTCTTAAAGAAGTAAATGAAACTACTTTGTTTGGCCTGCTTACAACACTTGGGGTGCGAAAGAGTAAGCGACCAATTAAAAAGGTCAAAGAAGAAGACTTAGAGTCAATTTCGATTGATTTAATTGATATAAAACAAGCATTGTTACATTTTAACTTTTAACCGATAAAAAATGAATAGTATAGAACTTATCGACTCGTTTGCCGAGTTTAAAGATTTTAAAAACATTGACCGTCCTACGATGATGAAAGTCTTAGAGGATGTGTTTAAAACATTACTTAGAAAGAAATACGGTAATGCGGATAACTTTGATGTGATTGTAAATACAGATAAAGGTGATTTAGAGATCTGGAGAACTAGAGAGATTGTTGGAGATGGAGATGTTGAAGATGAGTTAACTCAAGTATCTATTACGGATGCTGTGGCAATTGAGGAAGATTACGAGGTTGGTGAAGATTGCTATGAAAAAGTTGTCATTGAAGATTTCGGTCGTAGAGCAGTTTTAGCTGCTAGACAAACTTTAATTTCTAGAATTCTAGAATTAGAGAAAGATGAGGTTTATAAGAAATATAAAGATAGAGTTGGTGATATCATCAATGCTGAAGTATACCAGGTTTGGAAGAAAGAGATCTTATTGATTGACGACGAAGGAAATGAATTGATTTTGCCAAAGTCTGAGCAAATCAGAATGGATTACTTCAAAAAAGGAGAAACAGTAAAAGCAGTAGTTAAAAAAGTAGAGCTTAAAAACAATAATCCATTTGTTATCCTTTCTAGAACAGACAATGCGTTTTTAGCGAAACTATTAGAACTAGAAGTACCTGAAATTTTTGATGGTCTTATTACGATAAAGAAAATTGTGCGTGAGCCAGGTGAGAAAGCAAAAGTTGCCGTTGAGTCCTATGATGACAGAATTGACCCTGTTGGAGCTTGTGTAGGTATGAAAGGAAGTCGTATTCACGGTATTGTGCGTGAGTTAAAAAATGAGAACATTGACATTCTTAATTATACCGACAATTTAAAATTAATGACAACGAGAGCGTTGTCTCCTGCAAAAATTGAGTCTGTAGATATTGATGAAGAGAATAAATCAATCGCTGTATACTTGAAACCAGATCAGGTTTCATTAGCTATTGGTAAAAGAGGAATGAATATTAAACTAGCTGGTAGAATGGTTGGTTATGAAATTGAAGTATTCAGAGATACAGATGATGAAGAGGTAGATATCGACATTGAAGAATTTTCAGATGAAATCGATAGCTGGGTTATCGATGAATTGAAAAAAATTGGTTGTGATACAGCTAAGAGTGTTCTTGAATTAAGTGAAAGTGAAGTAATTCGAAGAACTGATTTAGAGGACGAAACAGTTAAAGAAATATTTGAAATATTGAAAGCTGAATTTGAAGAAGACGAAAAATAGTCTTCCAATTCGCCTTTAATCTTTTAATAAAATCGCCGTAAGGCAAGAAAAATAAAACATAAAATATTTATGTCAGAATTTAAACCGAAAAGACTGATTGCTGCTGCTAAAACCCTTAACGTGGGTACGGGTACTATCATCGACTTTTTACGAGGCAAAGGTTTCGAAGTTGAGGATAAGCCAACCACGAAACTGGATGAAGCTATGTATATGACCTTGCTGAATGAATTTGGAGATGCAAAAACTCTAAAGGAAACTGCAGATAGTATACAATTAGGCAATAAAAACAAAAACATCAAGCTGGAACTTACTGAAGACGGTAAGACTAAAACAGTTGAGGTTAAGGAAGAACTTATTGAAAGAGCCAAAGTTGAATTGACTGGTCCTAAGGTTATCGGTACCGTGGATTTAGATAAGAAGCCTGCGAAGAAAGAAGAAGCGAAGCCTGTAGAAAAACCTGTTGAAAAGCAGGTTAAGGCACCAGTAGAAAAAACTGAGCCGAAAGAAAAGCCTAAGAAGGTTAAAGCTGAACCAGAAATGATGGAATCAGAAAAGCCAAGGCTTTCTGGTCCTAAAATTGTTGGAAATATCAATGATAAAGTAGAAGCAAAAGTAGAGCCGAAAGTAGAAAAACCTGTTGTGGCAAAACCAAAGATTGAGGATACTCAGGATTTCATAGCTACGAAAAGAGTGGAGTTGAAAGGAACGAAGGTTCTTGGTAAAATTACACTTGAAGAAAGAAAACCAAAAGAAAAATCGGATTCTAATAGTGAAGACGCTAAACGTAAAAGAAAGCGATTTAAAAAGAGCGCTAAAATTGATCCGAAAAGCGCAAGAATAGATAAGGCTAAGCAAACTCGACCTGAGGATAGAGTTGTAAGTGAAAAAGAAATTGAAGAGAAGTTGAAAGCTACTATGGCTAAACTTCAAGCAGCTACTTCAGGGAAAAGTAATCGTGCTAAGCTAAGAAGAGCTAAACGTCAAGGAATTCAGGAAGCTGAAGAAATTAAGCAAGAAGAGCAAAGCGCAGATGACAAAAAAATTAAGGTAACTGAGTTTATTACCGTGAGTGATATCGCCCACATGTTGGATGTGAAACCTACTGAAATTATCACAAAGTGTTTTACTTTGGGTGTAATGGTTTCGATTAATCAGCGTCTAGATGCTGAAATAATCGAGTTGATTGCGGATGAGTATGGCTACGAAATTGAGTTTATCTCAGCTTCAGATACAGAAGATTTTGAAAAGGAAGTAGATGCTGAAGAAGATTTAGTATCAAGAGCTCCAGTGGTAACCATAATGGGTCACGTAGATCATGGTAAAACATCTTTGTTAGATTATATTAGAGAAGCAAATGTGGCGGATAAAGAAGCCGGTGGAATTACTCAGCACATTGGTGCTTATGAAGTAGCTCTAGAAAAGGGGAAAATTACTTTCCTTGATACACCTGGTCACGAAGCCTTTACTGCAATGCGTGCACGTGGTGCGAAATTGACAGATATAGCGGTAATTGTAATTGCTGCAGATGATGATATCATGCCTCAAACAAAAGAGGCCATTAGTCACGCCCAATCAGCTGGCGTGCCAATGATATTTGCAATAAACAAAATAGATAAAGCAGGTGCGAATCCTGATAATGTGAAAAACCAACTTTCTCAAATGAACTTAATCATTGAGGAGTGGGGAGGTAAATTCCAATCACAAGATATCTCTGCTAAGAAAGGAACAAATATAGATTTGCTTCTAGAGAAAATCATATTAGAAGCGGATTTGCTCGAACTTAAAGCTAATCCAAGTAAGTCAGCATCAGGTGCAGTAATTGAAGCCTCCTTAGATAAAGGACGTGGATATGTTGCCACTTTGTTAGTTGATGGCGGAACGCTTGAAGTAGGAAACTTCCTAGTAGCAGGCTCTACCTCAGGTAAAGTAAAAGCCATGACTAATCATAAAGGAGAGAAAATTGAATCTGCTGGTCCTGCTCAACCCGTACAAATTTTAGGACTAGATGGTGCCCCCGCTGCAGGTGAACGCTTTAAAGTATTCGCTACTGAGCAAGAAGGGAAGACCATGGCTGCCAAGAGAAGTCAATTGGAAAGAGAGCACGGTTTAAGAACACAGAAACATATTACTCTAGATGAGATCGGAAGACGATTAGCTCTAGGTACATTTAAGGAATTGAATGTTATTATTAAAGGTGATGTGGATGGTTCAATTGAAGCCCTTTCTGATTCATTACAAAAATTATCCACTGAAGAAATTCAAGTGAACATCTTGCATAAAGGTGTAGGAGCAATTTCTGAATCTGATATTATGTTAGCATCTGCTTCAGATGCCATTATAATTGGATTCCAAGTTCGTCCTTCCCCACAAGCTAGAAGTGTTGCAGAACACGAAGGTGTTGAAATCAGATTGTACTCAGTTATTTACAAAGCAATTGAAGAGCTTACTGCCGCAATGGAAGGAATGCTTGAACCAACAATTGAAGAGAAAATTACAGGAAATCTTGAGGTTCAAGAAGTATTTAAGATTACTAAAATCGGAACAGTTGCTGGTTGTATAGTTACTGATGGTAAGATAAAAAGAGATCACCTTGTTCGAGTAATTCGAGATGGTATCGTTTTACACTCAGGTAAGTTAGCTTCTTTGAAACGATATAAAGATGATGTTAAAGAAGTAGTTTCGAGTCAGGATTGTGGTTTACACATGAAAGGATTCAATAATATTGAAGTAGGCGATGTAATAGAAGCGTACACTGAAATAGAAATTCAACGAACTCTTTAATATTTGGCCAGATTTATATTAAGTCTGCCAAATAGAGCGTTATTAATGACTATGACAAAAGTTGCTGTAAGTAAAATAAAAGGCCCGTTAAGTTCTTACTTGACTGTGGTCTTTTTGTTTCTAATACTAACAACTAGTAAGGCTCAGAATTTTGAAGTTGGAGCTTGGATGGGAGGTGCCAATTATTTTGGTGACTTAAATTCGAATGCCAGCTTTTCTATGATTCGTCCAGCTGGAGGTATATTTCTTCGAAATAATTTCAATACTAGATGGGTGCTGAAGAGCTCCATTTCTTTTGGTCAAGTTGCCTTCGATGATAAAAAATCTCCGAACGGCTTTAATAGACAACGTAATCTGCATTTCAAATCGAATATTGGTGAAATAGCCGCTATGCTCGAGTTAAACTTCTTAGAATTTAATAAGAAGAAAAAACAAGAATGGTTTAGTCCTTACTTTACCATCGGTTTTGCAGCTTTCTACTTCAACCCGCAAGCGGAATATCAAGGCCAATGGTATTACTTGCAACCTCTAGGGACGGAAGGTCAAACGGACCCTAGTTATTCAGACTTGAAAAAATATAGAATTGTGAATTTCGCCATACCGATTGGTGGAGGGTTGAAATTCAGCGTGGGAAGAAATTGGAACATCGGAATCTTTGGTGATATAAGAATCACATTTACAGATTATTTAGATGATGTAAGTGGTGTTTACCCTAGTCCTTTATCCTTACCCCAAGGCTCTACAGGTTTGGCTTATGCCCTAAGCGATCGGTCAGGTGAAGTGGGAGAGCTAATTGCAGAACCAGGAAAACAACGTGGAACTTCATCAAAGAATGATTTTTATCTATTCGCAGGAGTTTCAGTTTCGTACACTATTTTTAGACTTAAATGCCCAACTCCCGGAGCTATAAGGTGAAATGATTACCTTTGCGAATTGACCCCAAAAACATGAGTCTAAAAGAAGCCATTAATTTAGAAAAATTGCCCAAACACATCGCCGTCATTATGGATGGTAATGGTCGTTGGGCTAAGGAAAAAGGTAAGAATAGAATCTTCGGACACAAAAATGGTGTTGGATCTGTTCGGGAAGTAAGTGAAGCTTGCGCGGAACTAGGAGTTAAATACCTTACTCTTTATGCTTTTTCTTCTGAAAATTGGAATAGACCTAAGCTTGAAGTTGCCGCTTTAATGGAGTTGTTGGTTAGAACAATTGGAAATGAAACCAAAACGTTGATGAAGAACAACATCAAACTAATGACTATTGGTTCAATTGAAACTTTACCTTCTAGAGCACAAGAGCAATTGGCAAAAGTAAAAGAAGCCACAAAGAACAATACCCGACTTACGCTAACCTTAGCCTTGAGCTATGGTGGCCGCGCCGAGCTAGTTGACGCTTTTAAAAAGATAGCTAGCCAAGTTAAAAAAGGTGAAATAAGCGAAGGGGATATTACAGAATCAACGATTAATAAGCATCTTTACGAGCCGAGTATTCCTGATCCTGAGTTAATGATTAGAACAAGTGGAGAATATCGATTAAGTAACTTCTTATTATGGCAAGCAGCCTATACAGAATTGTACTTTACAGATAAGTTTTGGCCAGATTTCGATAAAGAATCTTTGTACGAAGCTATTCTTGCTTTTCAATCAAGAGAAAGAAGATTTGGTAAAACCAGTGAACAAATAAAGTCCTAGTAAAAATTAAGAATGAATAAATTACAACAGTTTTTTTTAAGCTTGTGCTTGTTTTGTTTTGCGATTACTACGCATGCTCAAGATTTGGACTACAACAATCCTCAGCAATATGAAATTGGTGGTATTCGAGTAGAAGGTACGGAGCATCTTGATAAGAAAGTTTTGATTTCATTATCAGGAATGCGAGTGGGTGACCTCATCACGATTCCAGGACAAGAAATTTCTTCAGCAGTTAAGAATCTATGGGAACAACATCTATTCACGGATGTTTCGATTGAAATTGAAAAGACCTTAGGTAACACAGTCTTTTTCATTATCAACTTACAAGAACTTCCAAGACTTTCTAAATATTCAATAACAGGAGTTAAGAATGGAGAGATTGAAGAGTTAAGAAAGAAAATCAACCTCCGATCGGGAAGTATTTTTACAGAAAGTGATAGACTTAATGTACTCAATAAGATCAAATCCTATTACATAGAAAAAGGCTTTTACAATGCTAACGCGCTTATTAGTCAGAGCACTGACGAAGTAATTGATAATAGTGTTACTGTAGACATTGTCGTAGATAAAGGGTCTAAAGTAAAAATTAACCAAATCAACGTACTGGGTAATGAATCCTTTAGTGAAAGAAAGATTGAAAAGCAATTGAAGAACACCAAGGAAAAAGTGAAGTTTGAATTGGTAGAGCTTCTAAAGGTTAAAAAGAACAAGAAGCAAAAGGAAGAATTGAAGTTCTTCAATACATTGGCAAACTTATCCGTATCCAAAGCAGTTAGCTATGGCGATGATTTTGTAAACTTAAACATTTTTAAATCTTCTAAATTCATAGAGAAAGACTACGAAGCCGATAAGAAGAAACTAATTGCATTCTACAAAGAGAAAGGTTACCGTGATGCTAAAATTGTATACGACGAGGTAAGTTTTGATGAAGATGGAGAAGCAAACATAAGCTTACTGCTTAAAGAGGGCAACCTGTATTACTTTAGAGATATCAGCTTTTCTGGAAACACGAAGTACTCTGATTCACTCTTAGTTAAAATCATTAATATTGAAAAAGGGACTGTTTATAGCCAAACTACCCTTGATGAAAAGTTATACATGAGTCAAAATGGTGGAGACATTAGTTCGCTATATATGGATGATGGATATCTTTTCTTTAATATCACGCCAATAGAAAAGCGTATAGAAAATGATTCTGTAGATCTAGAGCTTAAAATATACGAAGGACCTCAAGCCATTATTAATGAAGTGAGAATATTTGGTAACACCAAGACGAATGAAAAAGTAATTCGAAGAGAGCTTTATGTTTTCCCTGGAGATAAATTTTCACGATCAAATTTGATTCGTTCTCAACGTCAAATAGCCAATCTGGGTTATTTTGATCCAGAGCAAATGGAGATTATCCCAATACCAAATCCGGAAAATGGAACAGTGGATATTGAGTTAAGAGTAGTTGAAAAACCTTCTGATCAATTAGAGCTATCTCTTGGATGGGGTGGCCGTGGAGCAGGATTGGTTGGAACATTAGGTGTTCAGTTTACTAATTTCTCTTTGAAGAATATTGTAGATAAAAAAGCATGGACTCCCTTACCCTCCGGTGACGGACAAAATTTGACAGTTAGGGCACAGTTGAATGGAAAGCAATTCCAGTCTTACAACATGTCTTTCACCGAGCCTTGGTTAGGTGGAAAGAAACCTAATTCATTTACAGTTAGTTTCTTCAGACAACGTTATAACCTATTAGATGGTACTAATAACTTCACAGGAGATGTTATTGGGAAATCTATTACTACAGGTGGTAGTGTAGGTATTGGTACCAGACTTAAATGGCCAGATGATTTCTTTACAGTTCGAAGTGCTATTAATGTTAGCCACTACAAATTAGATGAATTCAACCTCTACGCAAACTTCCCATTTACTTCAGGTACGGCTACAGATTTGAATCTATCTACTACCCTAGCTAGAAACTCAATAGATAATCCATTATTCCCACGTAAAGGGTCAACTTTCTCTTTACAGTTAGATGTTACACTTCCTTATAGTAAGTTGTTTAAAGGGCGTAAAAATATTGATTACGGTAGTGATGAAACTCCTTCTTCTGAAAAATATAAATTGATTGAATATCACAAATGGCGTATTAATGCAGATTGGTATACTCCAATCGTAGGTAATTTAATTTTCCATGCTTCTGCTAAACTCGGTTTCTTAGGAACCTTCAATAAGAAAATTGGAGTGACTCCTTTTGAAAGATACCAATTAGGGGGACAAGGATTTAATCAGTTTACGATTTTAGGTACTGATATTGTTGGAATGAGAGGGTACGATGTTATTACCCCAGATGGTGGATCTCCTATCATGAATAAGTACAGTATGGAGTTAAGATATCCATTAAGTTTAAACCCAAGTGCTACGGTATATGCAGTTGGATTCTTCGAAGCAGGAAACTATTGGGATAACATCCAAGATTACAAGCCCTATGAGTTAAGGCGCTCATTTGGCGCGGGTTTGAGAGTGTTCTTGCCGATGTTTGGATTACTAGGATTTGATTATGGCATAGGATTTGATGATACAGATGTGAACTCCCTGACAGGTAACAACTTGTTTGCTAAGTATGGGCAATTTAGAATAATCTTAGGTTTTGAGCCTGAATAAAAAATTAAAAAACATGAAAAGAATAATCTTAACATTCGCACTTTTTGCAGGGATTGCTTTAAGTGCACAAGCGCAAAGATTTTGCATCGTAGATATGGATTACATCCTAAGTAAAATTCCTCAGTATGAAGAAGCACAGGAAAATGTCAATACCATGGCTACAGAATGGAAAACAGATATAGACCTGCAATTTCAAGCAGTTGAAAAGGCCTATACGAAGTTCCAAGCTGAGCAAGTATTGATGACCGAGCAAATGAAAAAGCAAAAAATTGAAGAAATTGAGGCTTTAGAAAGAAAGGCGAAAGAATTGCAAAAAACAAAATTTGGTCCTGAAGGGGAGTTGTTTAAGAAAAGACAAGAGCTTATTAAGCCTATCCAAGATAACATCTATGAGAAAATAGAGCTTTATGCAAAAGATAAAAGCTATGAAGCTATTCTTGATAAGTCTTCAGCTGGAATAGGAATTTTATACTTTGGTGATCGTCTAGACAAAAGCGAAGATGTGCTAAGAACCTTAGGTTATTAATTAAGATAATTTAAGAAGAACATTAATCAAAAAAGTATATTTTTGTCGAACATTTTATTTTAAAAAAAGAACAAATGAATAAATTAATGAAATTATTAAGCGTAGCAGTATTAACAGTTATTGCTTTAAGCGCCACGGCTCAACAAAAATTCGGGCACGTAGATTCTGAATCTCTTTTCTATGCTATGCCTGAAGTAAAAGCTATTCAAACTCAATTGCAAAACAAGAGTAAAGAATACGAAAATCAGTTGACTGCTCTATATACACAATACGAAAACATCATCGCGGATATCGAATCTAATGGAGCTAATTATATGCAAGCTGTACTGGAGCAAAAATATAAGGATGCTTATGGTTTAGAAGAAAGAATTGTGGCTTTAGAGAAAAAAGCACAAGAGGATTTAGTAAATCTTGAGACGAAATTGTTTCAACCAGTTGAGCAAAAAGCATATCAAGCTATCCAGAATGTAGCAAATGCTAATGGATATGCGTATGTTTTAGATTCATCATTAGGCGTATTTTTAGTACTACCTGAAAGTGATGACTTAACTAATATGGTTAAAACAGCATTGGGAATTTATTAATATAAAATATTAATGAATAATAATCCCATAGGAATATTTGATAGTGGAATTGGCGGCTTAACGGTCGCCAATGCTATTTCTAAGGCTATGCCTCAGGAAACACTCATTTATTTTGGGGATACGGCTCACCTTCCTTACGGAGAAAAATCAAAAGATCTTATTCGCGAATACGCTGATGGCATCACTAACTTCTTATTACACGAAAGAAATTGTAAAGCCATTGTTATTGCCTGTAATACGGCCTCTGCAGCAGCTTACGAATATTTGAGAGACAATTATAAAGGAAAGATTCCAATTATCAATGTAATCGACCCCATGGTCGAAGCGCTCGTGGATAATCCTTCACTGAAAAAAATAGGCTTGATAGCCACAAACACCACCATCGAATCTGGGGTATATCAAGAAAAAATTGATCGTCGAATTCCTGGAGCTTATGTAAGTGCTTTGGCCACTCCTATGCTCGTTCCTATGATTGAGGAGGGGTACGCAAATGACGACATCAGCCACACCTTAATTGGAAATTACTTGGGTAATGAAGCCTTACAAGGCATCGATGCACTTATTCTCGGATGCACCCACTATCCTATCATTAAGGCAGAAATTAATGAGTATTATAAGGGTAAAGTAGCTCTTGTAGATTCAACGGACATTGTCGCGGCTAAATTGAAGGCAATTTTGATAAAGGAAAATCTCGTAGCAGAAGAAAGAACGAAAAATGATAAGTTTTACATATCAGATAGTAATCCGCATTTTGACAAATCAGCTAAGCGATTTTTTAAAGAAAGTATTAACTTAGAACATCTATATATTTGGAAATAATTGTTCCTTAATAACGAAAAACAACACGAATGAAGAATTTAATTAGCATTTTGATTTTAAGCTTGGGTCTACAACTTGCACAAGCACAAGGAATAGACTTCTTTCATGGCTCATTCGAAGAAGCGAAAACTGAGGCAAAAGCACAAGGTAAATTAATCTTTATGGATGCTTATGCCGTTTGGTGTGGCCCATGTAAAATGATGACTAACAAAGTTTTCCCACAAGAAAAAGTGGGAGATTTTTTTAATAAGAATTTCATAAACATGAAAGTGGATATGGAAAAAGGTGAAGGTGTTGATTTAAGAAGACAATATGGTGTTTCTGCTTATCCTACTCTTTTGTTGATTGATGGCAATGGAGAGGTGGTTCAACAGATTAGAGGAGCTAGAGATGCAGACGGGCTCATTGACTGGGCAACAAAAGCTGCACTACCTGATCCAGGGCTTACCCAAAAATTACAAGAGAAGTATGACGATGGGGATAGAAGCCCAAACCTTATGCGTGATTTGATTAAAGTGAAGGCAGCTTATAATGATGCTACAAACTCTTTGATGGAAGAATATATCAATGGATTAAGTGAAGAAGAAAAAGTAGCTACTGAAAATGCTGATTTTATTTTTGATCAAACCAACGCTATAAACTCCTTAGGACTGAAAGTACTTAAGGATTACGAAGAATACTTTACGGATATAAAAGGGGCAGACGTCTTAGATAGGAAGATTTCAGGTATCGCTAAGAGTTCAGGTACTCAAGCAATTAAGGATGGAAATAAAGAACAATTGGATGAAGTGCTAGCTTTTTTGAAGGAATACAAACCTGCTAACTACAAAGAGTTAAGTAGCGAGCTAATGGTTAATTTCTATGGAAAGAATGAAGATTGGAGCAACTACGATAAAGCCGTAACGAAGCATTTGGCTAAATTCAAGAAGGGGGATGATAAGTCTTACCGTGATGTAGCCTGGAATTACTATATGAATATTGAAGATCCAGCTAGCTTGAAGAAAGCGGAGCAATGGATGCAAAACAATATAAAGGCTAGTAATAGCTATGAGAACAACCTTACCCAGGCATACTTGTTGTATAAATTGAAATCATTTTCTGAAGCGGAAGACGCAGTAAACTATGCGTTAATTTTGGCAGGCGAAGACAAGAAAACGAAGAATGCTCAAATTCTTAAAGATCAGATCCTAAAGAAACTGAAGAAGACAGAAACTGTCGAATAATTTCAAAGTGATAACCGGTGTCTAAATCAGGCACCTCAAATTTAGTATCTACTTCAAGTACCAACTCTCCTTGAGTACTTTGCTGAAACCACTCTTTGTCAGCTAAGCTTGAAGCCAAATACTCTTGTTCAGCTTGACCAGGGGTTGGAATAAGAATAGCAGACTTCTGCAGTTTGATTAAGTCCATTACTGAAGTATACCCGGCTCTGCAAATCACTAAAGCGGACTCATTGATAAGTTGATTTAATAACTCACTTGTGGCTAAGTGAACAACATGTATATCTTGATTTTCTTTCCAGTCCACTTCTCCACTCCCCCTTACCAAGCAATGCTTGCCATTAAGTTCGTGAAGCTTTTTCAATAACTCTTCCTCCAAGAGTGTTCGCTGTGGTTCAGGTCCAGATAAGATACTTATACTGTCATATTTCACCGCTTGAGCTTGGTGTTTAAATCGAGATTCAATACCGATGTAATGGACATTTTTCCAGCTTAAATCGGACATTTGACCGCTTAAATTATTTGGAGGGTTTATATCAGGCACCCACAACTGAGAGAATTTATTTAAGTAGCCTTGATAGCTCTTATTGACTATTTTTTCTATTAACCGGTTACCTGGGTAAAGTAAATGAAGTTGGTGACAAATAAAAGCACTTGGAATAGTTTTTTGATAAAACCCATAACGATTGTCGCTAATGATGCAATCCACTCCATACTCCTCGCATAATGCTTTACAATGGCTCTGCTCCTCTTTAATAGCGCGCATGAACTTCGGTATTTGAAGTGCTAATTCTATATTGAAAGTAGCAGCATTGCTCGCATAACTCACGGCATAGGAGTTAGTGGCAACTATTGTTTGGTCAGGAAACTCCTTGGTCAATAGGTCTAAAGCTATTCCATCACTTACCAAAATAACCCGATGACCTTGATCGTTTAGATAACGTATAATAGGAATAGAACGGGTGACATGACCTAAGCCCCAGTTTAATACTGCGTAAAGAATAGTTTTTTGCAATGAATTTGAAACTTTAAACGTTAATTTAGCAAAGTAAACCTACTAAGTATGAAAAATTGGAAAGTATTTGCGATAATTTTTGCCACTTCTAGCTTTTTAATAGCTTGTAAAGGAAGTAAGTGCGATTGTCCAAGCTTTAAACCTAAAAGTGAAGTAATTATGGATAGTCCAGTGCAAGCAGCAGAAACTATTCTTCTGAAGTTTGCTTAACACGCATTTCATCCAACATCTTTTGCCTTTCGATTTCTAGGTTGTCTGCGAACTCTTTATTGTTTGGGTGCTCATTCCGCTGAATAAAAGCTTCTACATATCCGGGATATTCGCTGTACTTAAACTCAAGGACCGTATATTTAGGAATGGCTAATCCACCGACAACTAATACCATAAAAATGGCTATACGTTTGAACACACCCATATAGAAGGAGTCATTGTTTTTTAAGTATCTCCAAATCGCCACACCGAGTGCAATACATAATCCGGAGAAACCAATAACTAACTCAAGATTCGCATTAGGCCAAAGCATCAGTTTAAACAGTAAGCCAAGTAAAGATGCGGAAAGAGTTAAGCCTAGGGCAAGAGCGCCAATAAAACGCAGTTTGGAGATCCCTTCATAACTGGCTCGTTGAAACATCTTTCTAAAAGGAATGTTATTCAATAGTGGAATTCCTAAATACATATAGAAGATACTTAAGTTACCTATGCTCACAATTAAGAGTTGAGCGGACATTGGGTAGTCAAACAGATTCAGTATTGCTGAAATTAATGCACTAAATCCAAGAACGAGTTCAATTTTTTTCATAGCTAGTCTTTCTTAAAATTCCCAATCGGAACTATCGGTCTTATACTTTTCTCTTGAAATGGCTTTTTCTTTTTCTCGAGCTAAAACAAGTTCAGCGATGCTTCTAGATGCTTTTGTGGGTCCAGATAAATCGATGGCTTTTTTAACCTTCTTTTCACTCACATCTAGACGATACAGCAGGAGTAATAATTTTTCAAAATCATTATTGACTAATTCTTCAATAAGCGTTTCGATTAAATCTAAAAGCTCCTCTTCAGTAGCTACTTTTTCCACTAATTCTGGACGAAGTTGTAAGGAGTTTTGTATTTGCTTTTTTAATAATTCCACTTAAAAAACTAAATTTGATAGCAAAGATTAGAAAAAAATGAGGAAATACGGATTATTATCAATTGTTTTGGGCTTATTTCTACGAAGCTGTAGTGGTGGATTTAGAATCAGGAGATGAAGAACACTATACAGATTTGTTAAACGCAGGTTTCTATAACGACTACCTATTTTATGTAGAGTGTGATGTAACCAGCGCATACTTGATAGATGATATCTCTTTGCATATTACGAAAGGAAAATAGCGAAGCAAGGGCTCCGAACCTTTCCAAAGGTTCGGAACCCTGCCCAAATAACTCCACTAGCGACAGCTTGCAGCTCGTGACTACCGAAACAAAAAGCCCCGAGAGAAACTCTCGGGGCTTTTTATATAGAATTTGAATATCCTTACTTAATCAAAACGCTAGTGTTATTAAAACCTTTAGAAGTTTCAATTTGTAACACATAGAATCCAGGGTTCAAATCACCTACTAAAATAGTTTGTTGGTTACTTCCTTTCAACAAGTTCATTTCTTGTGCAACTGCAACTTGACCAATCACATTGATTAATCTAGCCGAAGCTACTTCTTGAGTGTCAAAATCAAATTGAACGTTCAATACTTCAGTAGCTGGCACTGGGCTAACACTAAAGTTTGCTAATTCAATCTCTTTGATACCTACGACTTGAATATTAATATCGCTATCAAATCTTGGTAACACTTGGTATCCTTCTGTTCTAGGAGCAGTAGGATCAAATTGAGTACCAATACCTGTTAAGTGGAAAGTTTCTCCACTAGATAAGATTGGTTGGAACAGTTCTGCTCTATCAGCATCAATACGGATGTCGTATGTTCCGTTGCTGTTTGTAGCACTAATATTATAAGAACCACCAGTGGTTGCCCATGAACCAGATGTGATTTCCAAATCTTCTAAAGTAATTAACTCAGCTTCATGACTTTCATCCAATGCTGATGTTACAACTGTTGGGGTGAAAGGAGTAGCTGCACCTAAAGAAGTAACTGTAGCAATTCTTAATCTTGTTACCCCAGAGCTTCCGTAAATCTCGCCACTTACTTCAACTGAATCTCCAACCACAGGGTTGAAACTTATTGCTGAATCGGTTGAGTAAGCCCAAATACCACCTGTGGCATCAGCAAAACTAAACTCAGTACCATCACCTTGTAATTCTCTAAAATCAGGACTTGTTATAATTCCTTTTAAAGTTGCATTTGATCCAAACAATACGGGCTCACCAGTAACAGCATCAACTTCTGAAGCAGCTCCAATAGTTAAGCTAGGAGCAACGATGGTACAAGTATCCATGAAGTCTGATAAGAATCTTGGTACTAACTGATAATTTTCAGTGAATGGTGAAGTAATGTCATATTGACTACCTACACCAATTACATCAAAAACACCACATGGGATATCTGTTGAATTATATAAATCATCATAATCTCTATCAATTCTTACAATGAAAGTATCATTGTTAGCAGTATATACCTGAACATCAAATCCAGATTGACCTGTTCCTGTAGTCCATTGAGCAGCATCTACTAACTGCAGTCCATCTACACGAATCAAGAAAGATTCGTTGCTTTCGATTGGCAAACTTGCAGCTACAGCGACAACCGTAGCTCCTGAACTTAGAGCGGTCACACTTGTAAGAGAAGTAATCACGGTAACACCGAATCTTTCTCCAATTGTTCCGATAACTTCAACAGAATCTCCAACTGTAGCATCATAGCTTATTGAAGTTCCACCATTATAAGCAGTAATTGCACCTGTTCCATCGTGGAAAGAAAATTCAGTACTACTAAATCCTCTGTCAGGACTATTTACAATTCCGTATAATTTACATTCAAGACCTGTTGAATCAACAACACCTGAAGCATCTACGGCAGTAACAGTTGCAATAGGGTATGTTTGAATAGGCGTATCATCATCTTCAGCAGTCAAAGTAAAAATACTATCACTTCCTAAAACAAGGGCAGAAGGACTCTGCAAAATGAATTCATACGTTTCATCTGATTCAATAACGGCATCATCAACTAAATTCAATACTAGAGTTGCGCTGTTTGAACCAGCTGTAAAAGTTACTATTTCAGGGAAGGTGTTTGTTAAGTTAGCCGCAGTACCGCTAAGTAAAGCAACATCAACTGTTTGATTTGCATTAGTAATTTGATCAATGCTTAAGTTTAAAGTAAAAGTACCAACACCTTCGTTAGTTGTTGAAGATGTAGTAGTAAATTTAACTGTAGTATCTGCAGGAGCTCCACATACTAATTGACCAGGATTTAAAACATCAGTAGAGTTAACCCCTGTACTATCCCAAGTAAAACTAGCATAACTTGTTCCTATACCTGTTAATTGAAGAGATCCACCAATAACTTGAATACCACTTTCCATAACACCAATATCTGTAGAAGCCAATCCAATCATTGGTCCGTCACCGGCAGAAGCAATAACACCTTCATAACTTAAGAATTGAACAACGGTAGATGTACAATGGTTATATAAACCAATTCCATCAGGAGCACCGTTTTGCAGGCCATTGGCTGGTAGACCAAACCAAACAGCACCAAATCCGCAACCTTCGTCATCGATAGATCCAGTTAATACTATGGAATCATTATTGTTTCCGTATAATTCGTCATCACTACCGTTATAAAGCATAACAGCGTAACAAGAAAGATCTGTTCCAGCAGGACCGGCAATTTCGAATCCTTCATCAACATCACCACCAGCATTATCATAATGAATTTCATTAATCCAAGGGGATTGGGCAAGTGCAAAAGAAGCTACTGCCATAAAAAGTAAAAATGAGTATATTTTTTTCATGTTAAAAGTTTATTTACTGCAAATATAAAACCTTATTTCGGCTTACATGCAAACAAATTATTAACGGTATGTGAATAGCTAGTAGCTATTTTAATTGAAATTTACTAATGTAGTTTTTCTTCTTGGTTTGAATAGACAAGATGTATATGCCTTTGTCAAGGTTTTCAACGTTAATGCTATCAGCATCTAATGTGTATTGTTCTTGTTCAACACCAATTAAATTGAAAATGTGAATTTTCTTAACATCTTTAGCTTTAAGGTTTTGGATGTATAGCATTCCATAGCTAGGGTTAGGGTACACGAAAGTGCCAAATTCATTGTTTGCCCGAGAACTAATTCCCACGTTTATATCGCAGTTTGCTCGCTTTGTAACATCAATAAAGTCTATACAGTCAACTAACTGAGGAAAGTCTACAAATGGATTACGATTACCTTGCTTTTCTGCAACATATTCATGACGAGTTTTTTCAAAATCGCCTGGTAAGTCATCGTAGTGCCAATCTAATAATACTTGAAGATCTTGATCTTGTGCAGCGCTTAATAAATTATCTAAACCCCAATTTTCTCCATATTTACCATTATAAGCTAACATCATATAGAACATTGCTCTTGCAACATCTCCTTTAATATCTTCCTTAGGCTCTGCAACCAAAAGACTGTTCACATCAGTTCCTATTTTAAAATCTAAGTATGAATTTGCCCATGCATTATCTACATCACCAAAAGGTTCGTTACTTCTGCTAGAATTTACCTGATTTTGAACAAGGTCTAAAGAATGCACATCACAGCCTTCATCTGTATCCTCAAAGTCAGCTCTTGTAATTCCTTGAAAATTAATCCAAGAAAAGGCCATTCTGTGCTCTCTACTATAGCCAGGAGGGGGGTTCGTAAAGGCAAAAGTCCCCGTGTAAAGGCGGTGCTCATTACTATATTGGCAGGTCACATATTTTTGAGCCGTACCACCAACTACAGTATCTGTCTCAAACAAGTCAGCGACAATGTTTTCGTCAAACTGGCCATAAGTAATTTGAGTATGCGGTTGAATGAGGTTCGTTAAATCATCAACTACCGTGCTAGCATTAAAATCTATACTATTATAATAGTTGCCATAATTGATGCTAGAAGTTTTTACTGTTCCGGTTAAAGGCGAATCACTTTTATAGTTAATGTTTGCTCCTTGCTCGTTGAATGCATAAACAGCTACATAATAAGTGTTGTCTTGAAAGAGGTTCTTAAAGAAGGTGAAAGTTCCTCCACCAACAGATCCAACTTTTACATCGCCGATGTGCTGTCCTTTTAAATAGTTAGTATTGTCTACAGGACTAAAAGTAATAGGATTTTTACTGATAACCACCAAATGCCCATCTGCTCCAGTACTGGAAAAAGATGCACTGGCTCGGTAGGTTCTTATTCCCGAAAAATTTAAAGTATTAGGCTGTGTAGTAGGTTCTGTCTGTCCAAATGAAAGCCCAATAGATAATAGCGCAAATAAAAAAGTAAAAAATCTTAACATAGTGAATGATTTGGTGTGATGAGCAAAGATATAGTTTCAATGTGTAAAAAGAGGAATGCCAATCATATATTCTATTCGCTTATTTAATTGAAAACCTTATAAGGTACTCATAACGATTGAATAGGTGTATTCCTTTAAGCCTAATCTCGGGTTTTAGATTAGCTCGTTGTTTAGGGTTCAAGTAATAGAATCCCAAGAGATCATCATCTTCCATTTGAAGCCTAATTTTTTCTTTGATTAAGGTTGGAGGATTAGCGCTATACTCGTTAAATATTAATCGTGCTTTTGAACTAATTTCTGAAGCGCTTAAGCGACTATCCAATTCTACTAATCAAAGCAAGCGATTGAAGTGGGTGTCTAAAGTAAGACTTAATGAAAAAGGATTGACACGGCTGGGTAGGGAATCGGATAGAATGAGAATGTCAGAATACGGCCACTACATTAGAGAGTCCTTAAGTACATTTTTGGCGCCTTGAATTAAAACCAGTTCATCATTCAGTGTTGCAAAAGGACCTTTGTCTTCTTCAAGGTTTAGTGCCAATATTTCGTCAATAGAAATGGTCTGCGCGTGCATTGTTTGGAAAGCACACCAGAGCGTAATTAGAAGAAATTGTGTTTTTATAATAGGCCTTAAGGACATCAAAACAATTGACGTAAAATTAGCTGATTTATTCCGGCTTTAATTCTTATTAGGTCTAGGTATATGTAATTGCTCTAAAATTGTTTATTTTTGCCCTCCAATTAAAGTAAAACCATGAATACGCAAGATATAATTAAGACCTTAGGGGAAGAAAGAGCTAAACATGTTTTAGATTTTAGCAGTCCTGCGATAAGTAAGGATAGACTTCATTTGCCAAGTGGAACGTTTATAGACGATATATGGAAAGATAGTAACAGAAGCAATCAAGTTTTAGGAAGCTTGGCGGCCTTACATAATAATGGTCGTTTAGCTGGAACAGGATATGTTTCAATCCTACCTGTAGATCAAGGAATAGAACATACTGCAGGCGCATCTTTTGCTCCAAATCCTGATTATTTTGATCCAGAAAACATTGTAAAGTTGGCAATGGAAGGCGGATGTAACGCAGTGGCTTCTACTTTCGGAGTGTTAGCTTCAGTAAGTAGAAAGTATGCCCATAAAATTCCTTTTGTAGTTAAAGTAAACCATAATGAGCTTTTAACTTACCCAAATTCTTATCAGCAAGTGATGTTTGGTACGATTAAGGATGCTTGGAATATGGGCGCAACAGCTATTGGTGCAACCATCTATTTTGGAAGTGAAGATTCAAGAAGACAAATTGTTGAAATTGCTGAAGCATTTGAATATGCGCACGAATTGGGAATGGCAACAATCCTATGGTGCTACACAAGAAATAATGGGTTTAAGAAAGATGGTATCGATTATCATGTAGCTACGGACATTACTTCTCAAGCCAATCATATTGGAGTTACTATTCAAGCAGATATCATTAAGCAAAAATTGCCAGAGAATAACGGTGGCTTTACAGCTATTGATTTTGCTAAATCACATCCAAAAATGTATTCAGAGTTATCTTCAGACCACCCCATTGATTTGTGTAGATACCAATTAGCAAATTGCTATATGGGTCGAGTTGGCTTGATTAATTCTGGTGGTGCATCAGGAGGAGATTCTGACTATGGAGATGCAATTGAAACAGCTATTATCAATAAGCGTGCAGGTGGTACGGGCTTGATTTTAGGAAGAAAAGCATTTCAAAAAGATTTGAAAACTGGTATTAAAATGCTAAATTCAGTACAGGATGTCTATTTAAATAAAGATATTACTATAGCATAAAAACATAATCCCTCAGACTTTGCAGCGCTTAGCTGTAATAGAAAAAATAGAATCATGTCAAATTGGTTTAAGAGAATAACAACAGGTATTCGTACTTCGGCTCAGGAGAAAAAAGAAATGCCAGAAGGTTTGTGGTTTCTATGCCCAAGCTGTAAGGCGACTATTGCCCAAGTTGAGCACAAGGAGAATCTGGGGGTTTGCTCTTCATGTAATTTTCATGAGCGCATTGGTCCAAGGGAGTATTTTGACTTGTTCTTTGATGAGAACTCTAGACCAAAACTTCTTTTTGATAACTTATTTCCTGTAGACAGCTTGGAGTTTGTGGACTTGAAACCTTATTCCCAACGAATTATTGAAGCGGAAGAAAAATCTGAAGCCACAGAAGCTATGGATGTAGCTACAGGTAAAATGGGTGGTACTAAAGTGGTTATTGCGGCTATGAACTTTGCTTATATTGGCGGGTCAATGGGCGCGGTGGTTGGTGAAAAAATTGCCCGATCTATAGATTACTGTATAGAGAATAAATGTCCACTTGTTATTATAAGTAAGTCTGGTGGAGCTAGAATGATGGAGTCGGGAATTAGCCTGATGCAAATGATTAAAACTTCTGCGAAATTAACTCAATTGGCTGACGCACAGCTTCCTTATATTTCTTTGTTAACAGACCCCACTACGGGCGGAGTAACTGCTTCGTTTTCTATGTTGGGCGATTTAAACATTGCCGAGCCTAAGGCTTTAATCGCATTTGCGGGTCCGAGGGTAATCATGGAAACCATGAATTTGAAGGAGCTGCCAGAAGGCTTCCAACGATCTGAATATTTGATGGAAAGAGGCTTCCTTGATTTTATAGTTGAGCGAAAGGATTTAAAAGAAAAAATAGTCGACGCGCTACAATTGTTGAAGGTATAATTTGATTCATCGTTTTTTCTGAAAAAGCGAAATCTTTCCAAGCCTTGATTTCATTAATTTCTTGCCTATATATATAGTAGTGTTTTAGAATTAATTTCTTACCTTTGCAGGCGATAAAAAAGACGTAGAAAATAAGATTTATGGAAAAAGTTACATCAAAAAGAAAACAAGAGATCTTCAAAGAATTCGGCGGAGCTGCTGAAAACACGGGATCAGTAGAAGGTCAAGTTGCTCTATATACTGAGCGAATCTTGCACTTAACAGAGCATGTTAAGAAAAATAGAAAAGACTTCTCAAATACAAAACAACTTACCAAAATGGTAGGTAAGAGAAGAAAATTACTATCCTATCTTGCTAAGAAAGATATTTTGAAATACAGAGAGTTAATCAAAACTCTTGGAATCAGAAGATAGTAAATCAACATTTATAGATGCCACCCAAACCTTGAGTGGCATCTTTTATTTTTATAAAATACATTTATGCAATTAGGAATTACTAAGTCCGTTACTTTAAGTAATGGCAAAACTATAGATATAGAAACCGGAAAATTAGCAAAACAAGCTGACGGTTCAGTTGTCGTTAAACAAGGAAACACCATGATTTTAGCAGCAGTTGTTGCTGATAAAGACGCTAGAGAAGACATGGATTTCATGCCTTTAATGGTAGATTACAAAGAAAACTTTTCTTCAACGGGAAACATCCCTGGAGGATTTTTAAGAAGAGAAGCAAGACCTTCAGATCATGAAGTTTTAATTTGCCGTTTGGTAGATAGAGCTTTAAGACCTTTATTCCCAGCTGACTTTCATGCAAGTTGTATCGTAACACTTAGATTAATATCTAGTGATGGAGATACCATGCCAGATGCTTTGGCTTGTTTAGCTGCATCTGCTGCTATCCAAGTTTCAGATATTCCATTTTTAGAGCCAATTGCTGAAGCAAGAGTTGCAAGAATTGATGGTCAGTTCGTAGTTAACCCAACTAATACGGAGTTAGAAACTGCGGATATTGATATGATGATTGCCGCTACCAAAGAAAATATCGTAATGGTGGAAGGTGAGATGTCAGAGGCTAGTGAAGCAGAAATGCTTGAAGCAATTAAAATGGGTCATGACGAAATTAAAAAGTTGTGTGCAGTTCAAGAAGAATTGGCTTCTGCAGTTGGCAGAACACAAAGAGAATATAATCACGAGAGTAGTGATGCTGATTTAGAAAAAGCAATTCATTCTTTTGCTTTTGATAAATGTAAAGCTATTGCTGCAAAAGGTTTGGCTAACAAAGCTGAAAGAAGTAGATTGTTTGGTGAAGTTAAAGAAGGGTTTTTAGCAACTATTTCTGAAGAGGAAGCTAGTGACAACAAATTCTTAATCAATCAATACTTTAAAGCAGCTCAAAAAGCAGGTGTTAGAGAATCAATGCTAACCAACAGAATTCGTTTGGATGGAAGAAAGATGGATGAGATTCGTCCTATCTGGAGTGAAGTAGATTATCTACCAACAACTCACGGTTCAGCAGTATTCACAAGAGGGGAAACTCAATCTTTAACTACAGTTACTTTAGGATCTAAGAAAGACGAGCAATTAGTTGACGGTGCTTTCTTTAGTGGTACGAATGGTTTTATGTTGCATTATAACTTTCCAAGTTTTTCAACTGGAGAAGCAAGAATACCAAGAGGAACAAGTAGAAGAGAAGTTGGACACGGAAATTTAGCGCATAGAGCGATTAAAGGAATGCTGCCAGCAGAAAATGCTTATACTATACGTATAGTATCTGATATTCTAGAATCAAACGGTTCGTCTTCAATGGCAACAGTTTGTGCTGCTAGTTTATCATTAATGGATGCTGGAGTACAAATAACCCGTCCAGTTTCTGGAATTGCAATGGGATTAATTACTGACGGAGAAAATTTCGCTGTGCTTTCTGATATCTTAGGTGATGAAGATCATTTAGGAGATATGGATTTCAAAGTAACAGGAACAGAGAAAGGAATTACTGCTGTTCAAATGGATATTAAAATTGACGGTCTTTCTCACGAGATTATGGAGCAAGCTCTAAATCAAGCGAGAGATGGTAGATTACATATCTTAGGTGAAATGGCTAAGACTTTATCTGCGCCTAATTCAACTTTAAAACCACATACACCACAAATTATCAATGTAAGAATTCCTGGTGATACTATTGGAGCTGTAATCGGACCCGGTGGAAAAATCATTCAAGAAATTCAAGCAGAGTCAGGTGCTACTTTAAGTGTATCTGAAGATGGTGATGAAGGAATTGTTCAAATCTACGGTCCTGATCAAGAATCTATTGATATCGCTTTAGCTAAGGTTAAAGGGATAACTACTAAGCCAGAAGTTGGTGAAACTTACGACGCTGTTGTGAAGAGTATTAAAGACTTCGGTGTGTTTGTTGAATTCCTTCCTGGAAAACAAGCTTTAGTGCATATTTCTGAAATCTCTCATGCTAGAATTGAGACAATTGAAGATGCTGGATTGAAAGAAGGAGATGAAATGAAAGTGAAGATTGTCAAGTTTGATGATAAGAAACAAAAGTTTGTTCTCTCTAGAAAAGCCTTATTGCCAAGAGATTAAGTATCCAAAAGCAACCATTTGATTAAAAAAGCCGTTTTATAGATAGAACGGCTTTTTTTATGATGCCAAATGAAACTTATTCTTAACTACCTCGTAAATAGTGGTAATAACGACAAAACTTACATTAATGGATTTTACAAATTACGACGCAATTTTTTCGGAAATCGAAGAAACACAATACAACACAATTATTAACAGGAATACGAAAAGCTCAATAAGAGTGGATGAAAACTTCGATAGTTTGGAAGAAAGAATGGATTTGGCAAAATCCAATGAAGATTTGATTGACATGTGCATTGCTACTAAAAGTGATTCATATTTAAGTAGAAAAGAATTGCTCAGCTACGGAGTGCTGGCATTAAACACTGCTGCTATTGATGCAGTAGAAGAGGACAACTTCAGAGTTTTCGCTAGAAGACGAATTGAATTGACTCTTATTAAGGCTATCGCAGAGGCCGACCTAATAGCTGAACTAGTAGGAAAGGTTTGCGATAATGATATGGTTGGTCTGGAGTTTGCGTCCCTAGAAAAAACTTATTGTTACAATTAGTTTTAAGTTTTAGTTAGTTAGTTTGAAAAATACGGCATGAAGTAGTTAGCATGCCGTATTTTTGTTTTTAGAAACATCTCAAATACTATGACTACAATAATTGCCCCATCAATTTTAGCGGCAGATTTTGCCAACTTACAAAAGGACATTGAATTGATTAATTCATCAGATGCAGATTGGTTGCACTTTGATGTAATGGATGGCGTGTTCGTTCCCAATATCTCTTTCGGATTCCCCTTATTACAAGCGGTTAAAAGACATACCACAAAATTTATTGACGTTCATTTAATGATTGTCAATCCTGAAAAATACATTAAAGAATTCGCTGCTAAAGGTGCAGATGGAATCTCTGTGCATTATGAAGGAAACCTTCACGTTCATAGTTTGCTTCAGCAAATAAGAGAAGCAGGTGCCAAAGCGGGAATTGTCCTAAATCCCCATACGCCTGTAAGTGTAGTGAAAGATCTCTTACATTTAATAGACACCCTTCTAATAATGTCGGTCAACCCAGGTTTCGGAGGTCAAAAATTTATTCCTGAAACGGTTAGCAAAGTAGCGGAAGCGAAAGCCTTAATCAAAGCAGCTAAAACTAATACACTTATTCAAATTGACGGTGGTGTTAATGTAGAGAACTGCGTGGCTTTGAAAGCTGCAGGTGCGGATGTCCTCGTTGCGGGAAGTGCAGTCTTTAAAGCTGCCAACCCTAAGGAGTATATTACTCAATTGGTAAATGCCTAAGAATCCATACTATACTTAATCAATCTACGTTAGAGTTACAATGATTTTTCGCCATATCTCAGTCTTACTTCTGCTTGTACTTACACAAGCCTTCGCCTATGGTCAAACGGGTGTTATTGAAGGAGTAATAATTGATAACCTAGGAAGTCCAGCAGCTTTTGTTAATGTGGTTTCTATGGAATTTAATAAAGGGGCACTCACAGATGCTAAAGGATTTTATTCTTTAGAGATTCCCGCAAACAAAAAAATAACTATCAGTATCCAAGGATTGAATTACGAAGAGCTTAGCTTTTTAGTTAAACTTGTAGAGGGAGAGGTTCTCAATAGAACGATTAATGTTCGGATCAAAGAAATTAATATCACCGTAATCGGTGAGCAACATAAAGATAGAAAAGAAGTAAGTACTGGAGTTATTGAAACTAAAGATGTAGCAGTGCTTCCTAATGTAGGTGGTGGGGTAGAAACTTTCCTGGTTACCCAATTAGGCGTTCAAAAGAATAATGAGCTGAGCTCATCTTATTCCGTACGAGGCGGGAACTTTGACGAGAACCTTGTCTATGTGAACGATTTTGAAGTGTATCGACCATTTTTAATCCGGTCTGGTCAGCAAGAGGGCTTGAGTTTCGTTAACCCAGACATGACGGATAAACTAACCTTTTCCTCTGGGGGGTTTCAAGCCAAATATGGAGACAAAATGGCCTCAGTTTTGGCCGTTGCTTATCGTCGTCCAGAAGAATTTGGTGGCTCAGTGGAAGCAAGCTTACTCGGAGCAAATGTTCATTTAGAAGGGACAAACAAGTCTAAGCAGTTTACCTATTCTACGGGATTTCGATATAAGAACAGTAGGATAATTTTGGGCTCACAGGATATCAAGGGCCAATACTTACCCTCATTTATTGATTTGCAAGGCTTCTTTACTTATCAAGTGAATGAAAGAATTCATTTTGAATACTTAGTAAATTATGCCAGAAATCGGTTTTCATTTATTCCTGAAGACAGAACTACTGATTTTGGCTTAGTTAATTTCCAAAGCCGCTTTACTGTTTTTTATGAAGGTGAAGAAGATGATCAGTATCAATCCCTAATGAACGGCTTGAGCATGGTTCATCAGGTCAACGACCACCTTAAATTAAAGTATCTCACAGGAGTTTACATCATGAGTGAGAATGAGAAGTTTGATATCATAGGTGATTACTTTCTTGGCGAAGTGGAGACTGATCCAGGAAATGAAAGTTTAGGCGAAGTAAAACAAGAATTAGGATCGGGCACTTTTCACGATTGGGCTAGAAATGTGCTTGACACTAAAATTTTCCAGTCGGCATTCAAAGGAGAGTATGTCAAGAAAAAGCACGACTTAAAATTTGGCTTTACTTATAAGAAGGAAATTATTGATGATAAATTGAGTGAATGGGAACGAAGAGATTCTTCGGGTTATTCACTTCCTTATAGCGGCACCTCAGTAGAAATATATGATGTACTCAAACCAGAGCCATTTACACTAAGTAGTAACAGATATAGTGGGTATATTCAAGATACATGGAAGCTAGGGGATAGCGCTAGGGTGAGCTTGAATTACGGCGTTCGTTTTCAATATTGGGATGTAAATAAAGAATGGGTATTCTCTCCACGAACACAGCTTTCTTTTAGACCAAAAACGAAGAAGGATTTTATCATTACAGCCGCAGCAGGATTGTACATGCAGCCTCCTTTCTATCGGGAAATGCGAAATTTGGATGGTGAAATCAACTTAAACTTAAAGGCACAAAAATCTACACATTTAGTGCTAGGGTTTAATTATGCTTTCAAAGCTTGGGATCGCCCCTTTAAGTTTGTAAGCGAAGCGTATTATAAGTATATGTGGGATGGAGTTCCCTACGAGTTTGATAATGTGTTGATTCGCTATTTTGGTAAAAACAATTCTAAAGGGTATGTGGCTGGCTTAGATTTGCGTTTGAACGGAGAGTTGGCCAAAGGAGCTGAAAGTTGGGTTAGTGTATCTATCATGAGCGGCCAAGAAGATGTACGAGATGATTTCTACACGGAGTATGATGTGCGTAAAGAAAAAGTGGATGCTAACGGCCAAGTAATAAGTCAATCTTTAGACACTTTAAGTTCTTCCAGTGTGTTTCCTGGATTCATTCCCCGACCAACAGATCAGCGGGTGAGTTTTGCCGTATTTTTCCAAGATTATATTCCAAAGTTCCCATACTTGAAAGTACACATGGGCCTGATGTTTGCCAGTGGATTGCCTTTCGGGCCTCCAGACAATCAACGATTTAGAGACACCTTTAGAATACCTTCATACAAACGTTTTGATATCGGTTTTTCTGCCTTGTTGTTTGATCTAGAAAAGAAGAAAGAGAAGGGTAAAGTCCCCAAAAAATTCTTTGGCGGAATGAAGCAAATTTGGCTTTCTTTAGAAGTGTTTAACCTATTTGGAATTAATAACACGGTATCCTATGTTTGGATCAATGGCCTAGATCCTCGAACAGGAACATTCGGGCAATATGCGGTTCCCAATTATTTAAGTCAACGTCGAGTTAACTTGAAGTTTAAAGTTGATTTTTAGAACTGGTCTTTAGATGCTATTCCCATTCCGAATAGCGCAAAATCGAAACGTATAGGGTCAATAGGGTCTATTTTACGCAAATTGTTACTCAATTCAATGACCGTTTTAAAATCTCGTTGCTTTCGCTTGATAAGACCCAATGCTCTAGCTTGTCGCTCTACATGAACATCTAAAGGGCAGAGTAATTGACTGGGCTTTATCTGTGTCCATAATCCAAAATCGATTGCCTTGTCATCAACACGAACCATCCATCTCAAGAACATATTAAGCCGTTTGCATGCAGAGTTTCTTGCTGGTGTAGCAATATGTTTTCTTGTTCTTGAAGGAAAGAATTCAAGAGAAGTGAAATAATCATGAAATCCCACCAATGCCCCAGTAACATCCTCATCGTTTGGCGACATACCTTGTACAAAAGCATCTTCTAAACTTTCGTGGGTACTGTAGTGATGCTTAAGGAAAGCCACAAAGTATAGCAAGTCTGTATCGTTAAATGTACGGTGCTTAAATCCAAGCAGATTTTTTAAATCTACGGATGAATGAGATAGAATAAAATCATGAGGCTGACCATTGAAAATAGATATCAATTTGCGACAATTATTGATAATAGTTTTTCGCTGCCCCCAAGCAAGAATAGAAGAAAAGAAAGCCATAATCTCAATGTCTTGAGGGCTTGAAAACTCATGGGGAATTTGAAGGGGGTCATCTTTTATAAAATCACTATTGTGATGTCTTTGATACGCGTCCTCTAATATTTTTTTCGTCTTACTTGAAATTGCCATAAAGGACGAAAATAGTGCTTTTTGCCGTCCAATCTTCTTTACACTTTCCCATTTATCCCAAAAATATGTGAAAAAGCCCCTATAAAAGCATCTTAATACCAACGTACCTTTGTTTTTAAACTGCAAAAGAATGAAATACGCAACATTACTCTTTATTTGTTTTGGTCTGTCCTCTTTCGGTCAAGACAGAATGACTAACCAGGAGTATATTGATAAATACTACCCGATCGCTGTTCGAAAAATGGTGGAATATAAGATTCCAGCTAGTATTACCTTGGCTCAAGGCATCTTAGAGTCTGGTAGCGGGAATTCAAAACTTGCATTAAATGCGAAAAACCATTTCGGCATTAAATGTCACAGTGATTGGACTGGAAAAGGGTATTACATGGATGATGATACGGCAGATGAATGTTTTCGAGTGTACAATTCACCAGAAGAGTCATTTGCAGATCATTCTAAGTTTCTGACTTCGCGATCTAGATATATGTTCCTCTTTACCGAGTTTTCAATTGATGATTATGAAGGATGGGCAAAAGGACTGAAGGAAGCAGGATACGCTACAAATCCAAAATATCCACAGTTGCTTATCTCACTTATTGAACGAAATGATTTATCTCAATATGATAGAATGGGTCTTAAGGATATAAAGGATTCCCCACCTATTGCTGACATAGGGGTCTCAGAGAACGATCCATCTGTGCTTCCGAAGAATGCGTATTATGTGGATGATAAGAAGGATGTGTTTATTTACAACAGAACCAAAACTATTATAAGTAATGGTCGTCAAATCTTGGAAGTTGCCAATGAGTTCAGTATCGACCTAGATAAACTAATGGCTTATAATGATATTCATAAAGGATACAGCTTTACAGAAGATCAATTTATTTATTTGCAACCTAAACGAAACAAGGGAGCTGAAAAGACCCATACTGTGGAAGTGGGTCAAACGATGTGGGAAATTTCGCAATTGTATGGTATTAAATTGACTAAGCTATACAAGAAGAATAGAATGGTTTTTGATCGACAGGCGAAGCCCGAAGAAACAGTTTACATGAAGAAGAAAAGCGAAAATGCGCCTAGAACTTTCTCTTATAGTGATGTTTTGGATGAGAAGAATAAGATTAAAGAAAAAATTGAAGCGGAAGTAAAGGCGAAGTTGGAAGCTGAGAAAAAAGCAGCAGAAGTAGCAGCGAAGAAAAAACTTGAAGCTGAACTGGCCGCTCAAAGGGCTGAGGCAGCTAAACAAGCGTTGGAGGAATTAGAGAAACGTAAGGTAGCTGCAGCTCAATTGGAAATGGAAGCGCAGCAACAAAAAGAACAATTTGATGCAGAGCAACACCCGCCAATAGAAGCGGAGGATGAGGTAGAGAAAGCTGACCCTGAAGAAGTTGAAATTGAGAAACCTTATGTCGAAACAAGCGTAAAATCTTATACGGTAAAAGTAGGTGACACCTTATATTCCTTGTCAAATAGGTTCTATGTAACCGTGGAGCAATTAAAAGAGCTGAATAATTTGGAAGATAATAATTTGAGAGTTGGGCAGGTTTTAGTAGTTTCGCCGTAATATGGAGAACATCGTAACACTTAGGGATAAAGATTTCAAACCATTTATGTCTGGTGCTGAAATAGCAGGGATAAATAAGGAGCTTGGCGCTAAAATAAATGCTGATTTTGCCGGTAAAGAAGTGCTTTTCATTGCCATTCTAAATGGATCTTTCATGTTTGCAGCAGATTTAATGAGAGAAATTACCATAAAGAACACGATCTCTTTTGTGAAAGTGGCCTCTTATGAAGGAATGTCCTCTTCAGGTACCGTAAAGAAAATCATAGGTTTGATGGATTCCCTAGAAAATAGACACGTAGTTATTGTAGAGGATATAATTGATACAGGAAATACTTTAGATAAATTGCTGCCAACATTGATTGCAGAAAAGCCTGCATCTTTAAGTTTGTGCACGCTTTTGTATAAACCTGAGGCATTTAAAGCCTCTTTTGACATTGATTACATCGGTAAATCTATTCCACCCAAATTTATTGTTGGATATGGCTTAGATTACGATGGCTACGGAAGACATCTTGCAGATATCTATCAAATCGTGTAGAAATTTACTCTTCAAAATAGACGAAAACTGAGCACTGGATTAGTTTGTCGCCAATTAGTTTGACATCTAGAAAGTCACCCCCAATGCTTTGAATAACTTCCAATTCATTGTTAATTCTAGTTTCCATTTGGTCATATTTAATCCCAAATAAATCAATAAGCTTAACTTTCTTCATGGCTAATTTAATTTTGTTTGATCGAAAGGCTAGCAAAGCATAAAATTTTCCTATCAAAATCGCTATTTTTGCATTTTAATTCAAGATATTAAATAGTACGCATGATTAACTTAGTTTTGTTTGGACCTCCAGGAAGCGGCAAAGGAACGCAGTCTGTAAAGTTGCAAGAAAAGTATCAATTGATGCATGTTTCAACTGGCGATCTTTTTAGAATGCACATGAGAGAAAATACGCCTCTTGGCATTGAAGCAAAGTCATTTATTGAAAAAGGAGATTTGGTCCCAGATCAGGTTACCATAGGAATGATGAACAATAAAATCGAAAGTCACCCAGAAGCTAAAGGCTTTATTTTCGACGGTTTTCCAAGAACAGCTACTCAAGCAGAAGCTTTAGATGAGTTCTTAAATAAAAACGATACGCCTATCAGTAAAATGATAGCTTTAGATGTGGATGATGAGGAATTAGTGAAGCGTCTCTCAAATAGAGGAAAGGATAGCGGAAGAGCAGATGATCAAGATGAAAGCATAATTCGAAATAGGATTAATGTTTACAGCGAGAAAACACTTCCAGTAGCCGGTTATTACAATGATCAAGATAAATACGTAGCGGTAAAAGGGGTTGGGTCTATTGATGAAATATTTGACCGCCTATGTGTGGTTGTTGATGAATTAATTGATTAAATATTACCAGTACAAAAAGCAAATAAGCTCGGCTCTATTTCGAGCCGTCATTTCTAGTTAAATTTAGGCAATTCATGGCTGAACAGAATTTTATAGATTACGTAAAAATATTTTGTCGATCTGGAAATGGGGGTTCAGGCTCCTCTCATTTTAGAAGAGAAAAATTTGTTGCACAAGGTGGACCAGATGGGGGAGATGGAGGCCGTGGTGGTCATATCATCCTTCGTGGAAACAGCAATCTTTGGACCTTACTTCACTTAAGATACAAGAAACATATCCATGCAGACAATGGGATGTACGGTAAAAAAGCTCGTGCTACAGGCGCAAGCGGTAAAGATGTTTACATTGAAGTCCCATTAGGAACTATAGCAAGAGATATCGAATCGGGAGAACAACTCCTGGAGATTACTCAGCATGGAGAAGAAGTTGTTCTAATGCGAGGAGGTAAAGGAGGTTTAGGTAACTGGAATTTTAGATCAGCTACCAATCAAGCACCTACTTATTGCCAACCAGGATTGGATGGTCTTGAATCTTGGGTTATTCTAGAGTTGAAAATTCTTGCGGATGTGGGATTAGTGGGATTTCCAAATGCAGGTAAGTCAACACTTCTCGCTACGATTACTGCAGCTAAACCGGAAATTGCCAACTATGCATTTACAACATTGCGACCAAACCTGGGAATTGTAGCTTACAAAGACCATCAAAGTTTTGTCATGGCTGATATCCCTGGAATTATTGAGGGGGCTGCTGAAGGCAAGGGCTTGGGAGTGCGTTTCCTTCGCCATATAGAAAGAAATTCTTGTTTACTGTTTATGATTTCTTCGGAATCAGAAGACATCACAAAAGAGTATAAAGTGCTCAAAAAAGAGTTGAAGAAGTACAATCCAGAGTTGTTATATAAAGAACGAATTCTCGCTATTACCAAGTCAGATCTGATAGACGAAGAGCTTCAGAAAATGCTTGTAAAAGAATTTCAAGCAGGAACTAAAGAAGATATCGATATGCTTTTTATTTCATCAGTTACTACCAAAAACGTAGATATACTGAAGGATAAGCTATGGCATATTATCAAATAAGATGAAAAAGTTTCTTCCTGTAAATGTAGCGCTTTTAATAGTGCTTGCTATTATTTGGGGTTCGTCCTACATATTAATGAAACGAGGATTGGATTCTTTTTCAGCTGTTCAGGTTTCTATGCTTAGAATCCTGTTTGCATTTTTTGCCCTACTACCATTTTTGCCTGCTGCCATCAAGACTTTTAACAAAACAGATGTTAAGTATGCGCTGGTTGTTGCTTTGATAGGAAGTGGAGTCCCTTCTTATTTATACCCTTTAGCTATTACGCATGTAGATAGCAGTATCACAGGTGTTATTAATACTTTAACGCCTTTATTTACGATGTTATTCGCTTGGGCATTCTTTCAATTTAAACCCACAATTGCAAAGGTTGTTGGCTTGGTAATAGCGCTCGCCGGGGCTGGTATGCTAGTGGTCAAATCAGGGAGTCAAATGGCTTTTGCCATAGATTTTTATGCCTTAATGGCGGTTTTAGCAACGGTTTGTTATGGCTTGAGTAGTAATATTTTGAAGTCTAAACTTAACCATGTGAAAGCGGCTCCACTTACCGCTCTTACCTTTGCTTTGATAGGTCCTTTTGCCTTAGTCATTCTCTTGTCAACCGATTTTATTGATGTTCTTCAATCACATCCAAAAGCCTTACAATCCTTAATGTATATTGGCCTTTTAGGTGTTGTAGGAACTGCATTAGCTCTTGTTCTATTTAACTATTTAATAAAGAGAACGGATGCGCTCTATGCTTCATCGGTCACCTTCTTAATGCCCGTGGTTGCCATGTTTTGGGGTTTTATGGATAAAGAACAAATTGGATACACGCATCTTATAGGTTTTGTATTGGTGCTTGTTGGTGTTTTTATGACAAATCGTTTTAAGTCAAAAGCATTGAAGTAGGTATTTTTCTTTATTTTTAAAGATTGCTAAAAAAATATTTCATATGATTTTTAAAACAATACTCTTAGTAACTATGTTTTTGGGTTCGAATGTTTTTGCACAAGGAGTGTGTGGAACACACTCTCCAACTTCATCAGAATACCAGTTTTTAGTAAATTATGTAGCAAATCTGCCGATATTAAAGAATGCAGGAACAACATGTATTCCAATTCGATTACATATTGTTAGAGAAACGAATGGCACGGGCGGTGTTTCTTTGGATGACGTGCATGAGGGTGTGGCATATTTGAACGCTTACTATTTGCCGGCTGGAATAGAATTTTATTTTTGTGGCACGTCTCCAAACTTTATCAATAACTCACAGTTTTATGACTTCCAAAATACTGAAGAGAATGCTTTGGCAGCTGCGGCAGGTGAGACAAATAATGCGATTAACATGTATTTTGTTGATGAGATAGATAACACTGGCGGTCTGTCTTATACAGCGGGCTATGCTTATACTCCAGCAAATTCGGTTGTAACAACAAGAATAGTGATGCGTAATGCCAATGTGGCGGAGGGATCAACGATCGTTCATGAAATGGGCCATCATTTCGCTTTACTGCATACCTTTGAAACATCCCAATTTTTTGTTCCTGGGATGGGGCTTGTTGGAGGACCTGAACTAGTAAATGGCAATAATTGTACAACAGCTGGGGATATCATTTGCGACACTCCCGCTGATCCAGGTTTTACTGGCACCAATATTAATCTTGCTTGTCAATATACCGGCACAGCAACAGATGCCGATGGAGCCTTATATACTCCTTCAATTGATAATGTAATGTCCTATTATCCATCACAATGTCAAAACCCATTTGTTTTAACAACTGGACAAATAGCGAGAATTCAACAGGGCCTAACTACCCGTCAGGGACATACTGCTTATGACATGTCTTGCTCTGCGTCAAGTGTTACAGATCCAAGTGGATTAAGCGCCTCATTCGTTGGCGCAACGGCAGTCTTAAATTGGACGGATAATTCGACTAATGAAACGGGGTTTTTTATTGAACGATCTGAAGTCTCAGCTACTGCGGGATTTGTGACATTTGGTGGATTCGGTGTTGGTTCCAATATTACCACTTTTACAGATAATAGTATACTTGTTGCCAATAGCTATTATTATAGAGTTAAAGCCTCAAATGATGGCTGTAACGACTATAGTAATGTGGTACAGATTGGAGGAACTGTCCCCTGCTCAATTTTAGCAATAACTGCTGGGAACCCAAGTGCCTGCGACCCTACAACGAATACTTACTCCGTAGATGTAACCGTTACATATACGAATGCTCCAGCTGGAACGATAGATATAAATGGTCAGACATTTAATGTTGGAACAAACCCACAAACGGAAACATTAACAGGCTTAACCGCCAATGGAAACAATGTAGGCGTAACTGCCTTCTTTACCAATGCAACACCTTGTAGTTTTACAAACAATAGTGCATTTACTGCACCTGTAAATTGTACACCTGCGCCTTGTGCGATCACAAGTATAGCTGCTTTTGCTCAATTCCCTTGTGATCCAAATACCAATACGTATAATCAAGAGCTTATAATTACTTATAATAATGCACCCGGAGGAACGATTAATGTAAATGGGCAAACCTTTGCTGTAAGCACTAGTCCACAAAATGTGGTACTTATTGGATTGATAGCCGATGGGAATAGCACAAATGTTACGGCCTTCTTTACCAATCAAACGACATGTATGTTCACAGACAATAATACGTTTACGGCACCCGTGAACTGTTCCCCAGCATGCAGTATCTCTTCGATTACCGCCGGAGTGCAAAGTGCTTGTGATTCAACAACGAACACCTTTACCCAAGAAGTTACCCTTACCTACATCAACCCTTCCGCTGCTAATATTGTAATTAATGGACAAACATTTGCGATAAGCACAAGTCCACAGACTTTTATCTTAACGGCTTTGATTGCTGATGGAAACTCCATTGATGTCAATGCGCAATTTACAAGTGGTTCGTTTTGTGGCTTAACGGTAAACGGTTTATTTACCGCTCCAATATCATGTGCATCAACTTGTACAATAGGAGACGTGAATGCCATCCTAGATGGTGATACCTTAGACTATTGCCCAGGTACAGTGATTAACCTATTAACAGATAGCACGGAAGTAGTGCCCGCTGGAGAATCCTATGTATGGGTGTTTATTAATGCCACAGATACCGTATTTATAAGTACAGGTGGCTCTTATTCAGGTGATGTTAATGCCGCATTAGTTGCAGGCGGATCTGCTCCGATTCCGTTTGGCTCTTATGTAGTTTATGCCCTATTAACCGAAAACAATGGTGCTGATATTTGTGGGTTTACACCCGGAGAGTTTTATGTGAATGTCTTAGATTCTGCAAATGCAATTTGTCTAAATGCGCCACTATGTTCTGCTGGAGATGTGGCTGCTAATTTATTAGCAACAACAGTAGATTATTGTCCAGGTGCAACAATCTTTTTGACTACGGATGGAACTGAGAATGTGTTGGCTAATGAAGATTATCTATGGGTATTTATTAATGCCACAGATACTGCTTTTGTAAATGTTGGGCCTGCTTACACAGGCGATATAAATGCGGACTTAATTGCTGCCGGAGGGACGGCAATTCCTCCAGGAATATATACCGTGTTTGGCTTAACAACGGAAAGCGGTGGAACATTAACTTGTGATCTTACTCCAGGTGATTTTACGGTAAATGTCTTGACAGCTGCCGACCCTGCTTGTCAAAATCCTTGTGCTATAATTGGAATTAGTACGGGAATTCAAAGTTTGTGCGATCCCGCAACTAATACATACGGGCAAGAGCTCTTGATTACCTATACCAATGAACCAGGTGGCACTTTGAATGTAAATGGTCAAATATTCTTAATAACAGGAAGCCCTCAATCTATCGTTTTAGCCGGGTTGCTAGCAGATGGGAATCCCCTTACTGTATTTGCGTTTTTCACCAACTCTACATCATGTAATTATACAGAAAACAACTTGTTTACTGCGCCAGTTGGCTGCGCTCCTGTTCCTTGTAATATATCTGAAATAACGGCAGGCAGCCAAAGTTCATGTGATTCAAATACGAATAGCTATAGCCAGAATGTAACTATTGCTTATTCGAATGCTCCAGGTGGAACCATTAATGTGAATGCTCAAGTTTTTCCCGTAACAACGAGCCCGCAAACAATTACTTTGACAGGATTAGTAGCAAACGGAAATCCGGTAAGTGTAAATGCTTTTTTTACGAATTCAACAGCTTGTGATTTCAACTTAATAAGTGCATTTAATGCAGCATTACCTTGTGCAACACTAAGTGTGGATGATAGCTTAGTGGTTATGATGTATCCTAATGGTGCAGGAACTTTATTTGTAGGGAACGATGTAATTACGAATACACCTTTTACGGGATACTATCCAACGAATGCATTACTTGATATTTCTGCAATTCCCAATAACAATGGAGTGTTTGATTTTTGGAGATTAAACAATCAAAGCTTGATAGATTTTAGTCCTAGTACAGAGTTCTTGTTTGTTACCCAAGACACTTTATTTGCTTATTTTAATGGTGCTGTAGGAATAAATGAACTCTCCAGCTCTTTCAAAGATTTCAAAGTATACCCAACCCTAGTCAATGATAAATTGACCTTCGAATTTACCCCACTGATTAGTGCAAACCTTAAGGTTGAGTTGTTTGCCTTAGATGGCAAACGAGTAGCTACATTGATAAATGGCAACTATGAAGCTGGTCTTGCCGTTCGAGAATCTTATACCATAGACTTAGCAGCAGGAATGTACTTTTTGAAAGGGAGCACAGCAAAAGATTCGTTCTCCACACGTGTAATTGTGCAATAGTTTTAGTAAAAAGTGGATAAATTGACAATTTGCTAACATAGCTTCGCACTTGTTTTTTGTAGTTTTGTGAAAATTTAAAATCATACTATGAAAAAATTATACACCTTATTAGTCGTTATTTTCTTAGGAA
>JBLHMK010000003.1:0-56182 GCA_047621945.1 Flavobacteriaceae bacterium | reverse complement strand
CAACTCTTTCCAATCTAACTAAACAAACATCGTTTAGCCTAAAATACCTCGCGAGCAATAGCTACAGTATTATCACTTCTACTCATCGTATAGTAATGAATACAAGGTACATTGGCATTTTTTAGCTCTTTACTTTGTTGAATAGCCCATTCAATTCCAACTTGCTTTACTGCTTTATTATCGTTACACTTTTCTATTTCCTTTTGTAAGTCCTCTGGAATATCAATATGAAACATACTAGGTAGAACGTTCATATGGTTTTTCGTGGCTAAAGGCTTCAATCCTGGAATAATTGGAACATTAATTCCTGCTTGCTTACATTTATCTACAAATGCAAAATATTTAGCATTGTCAAAAAACATCTGAGTAACGATATAATCAGCCCCAGCATCCACTTTCGCCTTAAGGTACCTTAAGTCACTATTTAAATTCGGTGCTTCAAAGTGCTTTTCTGGATAGCCAGCAACACCAGAACAAAAATTAGTGTGAAAATCTGAAATCGTTTCTTCATGAAGAAACTGCCCTTTATTCATTTTACTCACCTGGTCAACTAAATCTACCGCATAAACATTTCTATTCACTCGATCCTCGATATGGTATTCCGACTTACCAATCTCATCACCTTTGATGATTAAGATATTCTCTATCCCCAGATAGTAAAGTGAAAACAAAGCATCTTCAGTTTCTTCTTTAGTAAATCCACCACAAATCAAATGGGGTACCGATTCGACTTTATACTTATTCATGATTGCTGCACAAATCCCAACAGTTCCTGGTCGCTTTCTCACTGGAATTTGACGAAGTGTTCCATCTGCATTCTTTCTGTAGGTGATTTCCTCCCTATGGTAAGTTACATCAACGAAAGGCGGATTGAACTCCATCAAAGGATCTAGCACTTTGTACAAGTCACTGATATTTTTCCCTTTCATAGGTGGTAAAACTTCTAAAGAGAAAAGGGTATCCTTGGTTTGACTTATCAGATCTATAACTTTCATTTAACAAATTTACACCTTGTTCAATCTTATTTTAACTTTTTAACTGATTTCACTCGAAATCATGTAAGTTTTCTTGATTTAACTTGCGGACTCTTTTAGACGCAGCTGCACGTGCAACTTTTTAGCAGCAAATTGTGTTATTCGATGAGATTATTAATAATTTTACGTTCATATCGAATATATATATACTAATTTTTAGCAAATGACTTTAGCAGAATTAGCACAAAAGAAAATTTTAATCCTTGATGGAGCCATGGGTACCATGATTCAGCGTCATCCATTGACAGAAGAAGACTTTAGAGGAGAACGATTTAAAGACCACAACCATCCTTTAAAAGGAAATAATGATTTGCTGTCTATTTCAAGACCAGAAATTATTAAAAATATTCATCGTCAATACTTTGAAGCAGGTGCTGATATTATAGAAACAAACACCTTCAGTGGAACCACAATAGCCCAGGCTGATTATGCATTGAACGCAGATGACGTTTATCAAATAAATTATTTATCAGCCAAAATAGCTAAAGAAGTAGCTAGTGAATTCACGGATAGATTTGTAGCTGGTAGTATTGGCCCAACCAACCGTACCGCTTCTTTATCTCCAGATGTAAACAACCCAGGCTATCGAGCGGTTACTTTTGATGAGCTAAAAGATGCCTACAAGTTTCAGGTAAAAGGATTAGTTGATGGTGGAGTAGATCTTTTACTAGTTGAAACTGTGTTTGATACTTTAAATGCAAAAGCCGCATTATATGCTATTCAAGAATATTATCTAGAAAACAACATTCAGTTACCTATTATGGTATCAGGAACAATTACAGATGCCAGTGGACGCACCCTAAGTGGTCAAACCACGGAGGCATTTTTAATATCAATTCAACATGTACCATTATTTAGTGTGGGGCTTAATTGTGCTCTAGGAGCTAAGCAACTGCGGCCTTATTTACAAATATTGGCTAAGGAAGCACCTTTTAATGTGAGTGCCCACCCAAATGCTGGATTACCTAATGAGTTTGGGGAATATGATGAAAGCCCGGCAGATATGGCTGATCAAATAAAAGTATTCCTAGAAGAAGGTTTACTCAATGTGGTAGGCGGATGTTGTGGAACAACTCCTGATCACATTAAAGCCATTGCAAAAGCTGCAGCTGTTTATAGCCCAAGAACGGTAGAAGTTGAAGCTTAAAATTTAGCAACTTTCTTCTCTTCAATCCAGGCTTCAGTTTCGTCTTCAAGTTTTACTTTTACCCAAGTATCTACACTATCAATAAGTTCAACTTTTAAACCTTCATAGGCAATACCTAATTCCTCGGCAGTGGTATTTGGAGAGCTACGTAAGCTTGATTGTTCAATCATGACAATGGCATAACCATGTTTCTTTTCAAAGTTATTTTTTTGAAAAGCCAAGAAAACTAAACCAAAACAACTTAACAGGCTCAGCCTAGCTAAATAGCCAAAAATTTGTTTCTTTTTAAACCGTTTGAGTAAGAAGAAAGAAATTCCTATCCAAGCAAAAAATACGGCCCATTTTGCCCAAGAATTTGCACTTCTACTTGCTAATAACTGATGCCACCATTCTACAAAGAACAACGGAGGAAGTGGCTCAATTTCATTATCACTTTTTAAATAAGCAAGTTGTAAGTTATGCTTAATTTGAGCACTTCCTGGATCAAGTTTTAATGCCTTCTCATAAAACAGAATACTCTCGCCTAGTTGGTGAATTTGGTAATATGCATTGGCCAAGTTAAAATGCACTTCAGCAATCTTAGGTTCTTCTTTCAGTATCAATTTATACTTCGCTATAGCCTGTTCATAATTCTTTTCCTCATAGGCCAAATTAGCTTCTTCAAATAGACTATCAGCGGCTTTCAGGCTTCCTAAAGAAAGCAACATAATATACAATATAGCCTTAAGATACCTCATGCTCAATCTTAATAATCCATTGAATAGCGGTATCATAATCATCTTGCATTTTAACATAAGCCTGCGGACTATAAAGTGCTTCCTCCGAATTACTTAATACTTGTATAAATTGTTCTGCTAAATGCAATGAAATCTTCTTTTCTTCAAATTTTTCTAAAACATACTCTTTACTCAAACTTGCTTGTTCGATATTAAACTTATCCGCTACATAACCATTAAATGCATCGAAAATCTCATTATAAAAAGCTTCTTGTTTTTGTTGGTCCAAATACACCTTCGCCTTCTTCAAACGTTTCTGTCCTTCTTCTAGAGCGCGCTTATTTTTAAGAGCAACTGCATCTGGTTGGAACTCTTCTTTAAGCCTCGCACCAAAAAGGAATAGAAAATACAACATAAAAGGACTTGCCAAACTTAGTTGGTACTTCCATGAAGAGTAGAAATTACTTTTAGCCGTTTTAGTATAGCTAGCATATATGTCATGAAGTTCAAACGGATACTCATCCTCAATTTCTTCTTCTTTAACTATCGAAGGCATTTCTCCATTAACCTTCACTTCAATAGGGGAAGAACTCAAGGTTTTATAACTCTTCTCTTTCGTGTCGAAATATGAAAATTGAACAGGAGGAATAGTATAGGTCCCAGGTCGTTGTGGAACTAGAATATAATCATAGGTTTTAGAACCTTTCACCCAGTTAGATTGCTTAGAAATGCTCTCATTCGTTTCAGGGTCATAGACTTCCAATTGTCGGGGAAACTCTAACTTTGGTTCTTGGATAGACATTATATTTCCCACCCCACTAATTTTTGCTTTAAAGTGCAGTGGACTGCCTAAATTCAACTCCGCAGAGTCTACTGAAGTTTGTAACTCAAATTCTCCAACTGCTCCTATAAAATTAAGCGGTTTATTGGCTGTTGGAAGGGGTTTCGCGTCGATTAACAGCGGGTTACTAGCAAAATCGTATTCCACCTGCTCGTAATCCATGGTTTGCACCTTCATGCCCCAATAGTTCATTACTTTTGGGACAGAGATTAACAAAATAGATGTCATTTTAACAGGGTCAATCGTGTACTTCCCTTCTTTTAATGGGAATAAAGCATACTTGGCAATAAGGAAAGTTTGATATTGGACGCCCTCGTATTCTTCAATAACCGGTTCATAATCACTTACTTCGATATCCTGCTTCCAGAAGCCTTTAAATTCAGGGTACTCTGTTATTTGGGATCCATAAGTATTTATCCGCTGATAAAACTTGGCATATACAAAGATTTGTTCCCCAACATAAGGCTGTTGATTATCCGTATATAAACGCACAAAAAGATTGTCTTTTGCTTGTTCCTTCCATTCATCGGCCGTAGCAGGATTATTCTGATTTAACTGAGAAGAATTCCCAGACTGATTAGAGTTGTTTGCACTACTAGCTTGTTTGCTTGGCCCAACGAGGACTTCAAAGTCATCCGTGTACATCCTTTCTCCATCAATTATAACGGATGCCGGCTTGATACTCAGCGTTCCTTCCTCTAGCGGTCGCAAAAAATAGTATATACTCAGTGAATTGGTAATCTTTCCATTAATATTTTGATAACTGCTACTTTGATTAGGTCCACTCAAAATTTGAAAGCCCTCAAAGCTAGGTGCTTTAAAATTAGAGGCATCAGCATTCTCGATAACGAATACTATCTTATAATCTGCCCCAACCGCACTAGAGATCGGCCCTTGAGCATAAAATTTCACTTGTCCGTAGCCAAAGAGGCTGAATAAGGAAAATGCAAATACCAATATGTTTTTAAAAGCCCTCATTACCAGTCTTTTTCAATCATTATTTTTACGGCTTCCCCTTCTGGTTCATCTATCTTTTCTTGCAATTTAGCTTCTTCATTTTCCAACATTTGTAGCAATTGATCGGCTTCCTCCTTACTTAGACTTCCTTCTTTAGGCTGAGGTTTCTCTCCTTCGTCTTCTCCTTCTTGATCTTCCGGCTCTCCATCATCTTCACTTTCCTCGTCCTCTTTACCTTGACCTTCTTTTTCCTCTTCACCTTCTTCTTGATTTTCCTCTTGCTCTCCTTGATCATCTTGCTCTTGTTCCTGATCTTGTTCCTCTTCGTTTTCTTCCTGATCTTGTTCTTGATCCTGGTTCTCTTGTTCTTGTTGCTCCTGCTCTTTCTTCAATTTCAATTGAGCATAAGCCAAATTGTATTTAGCATCCATATTATTGGGTACTAATTTCAATGCTTCTTTATAGGCTTGAATGCTATTTTCATACTCCTTCTTACTTAAATAGCTGTTACCCATATTGTGATAGGCATGCGATTTATCTCCTTTATCCTCAAATTTTTCTGCAGCTTTTTTAAAGCGCTCGATGGCAGCATCATGATCTTCAAGTAGGTATTTCGTATTTCCAAGATTGTACTCCGCCACGGTCAATGAAGCTTCCTGTTCTAATGCCTTTCTATAATCTATCTCGGCGTCAGTATACTGTTCCTTATTTACCTGTTTATTCCCTTGTTGGATTAAACTATAAGTACTTTGTGCCCAGGTTACTTGAGCACAAACCATTAAAAATAATATAATTATGAAGCGTTTCATTTTACCAAGACAGCCATTTTAATTTTCTTTCTCCAATCAGGAATTCTGTACACAAGGCAATAAAGCCAATGATCAGAAAAATAGGAAAGTGGTTTTTAAAACTTGTATAAACCTTTTCATCTATCATTCTTCCACCTTGTCCATTCAACACAACCAGTAAATCATCATAAACATCCGTAGATGCCGCACTTAAATACTGTCCTCCTCCAAGCTTTGCCAATTCTTTGAGCATTTCTTCATTTAACTTTGTAGTGACTTCATTTCCAGAACTATCTTTCTTATAGTTTCCCTGCTTATCCATAGGGATTTTACTTGCTTGCTGAGTACCTACACCAATAGTATGAATGGTTATTCCAAGCTCCTTGGCCTCTTTAGCTAAAGCTTCCGCATCTCCATCATGATCTTCTCCATCAGATAATATCACTAAGGTCTTATACCCTTCTGCATCCTTGTCATAAGAATTAATAGCCAGTTCAATAGCTTCACTAATGGCGGTTCCTTGCCGTGGAACCATGTCTGTATTGATTGTCTTAAGATACATCTTCGCCCCAGAATAGTCCACTGTAACTGGCATTTGAAGATATGCATTTCCTGCAAAGACAATTAAACCAATTCTATCATTACTCATTTGATCAATGACCGTTGAAACGATTTGCTTTGCCTTCAGCATCCGACTAGGAACAATATCCTGCGCATTCATAGACTTAGAAACATCCATAGCAAAAATGACATCAATTCCTTCTCGCTTTACTTTTTCAAATTTTGTACCTAAAAGTGGGTTTGCCCAAGCAATGATTAAAGCACTAAAGCCCAATAACATCAGTGAGAATTTAATATATCTCCGAGTCACATTGCTTGAAGCTGTAAGTTTATCAACTAAGACTTCTAATCCAATCAGCTTAAATAGCTGCTTTCTCCTTACTAGAAAGAATGCAAAAGCCAATAGCAATATAGCCAATAGCGCGAATGCCCAAAGATGATTATGGTGTGCAAGTTTTAACATCGAGTTGTAAAAATAAAAAAGGCAGTATCGAATAAAGATACTACCCATTAGATTTATAGTTTTTTAACTAGAACTATACCTTAAAAAGTAGCTATTGCAGAAATTTCTACATTTACATCTTTAGGAAGTCTTGCTACCTCTACAGTTTCCCTTGCCGGAAAATCTGAAGTAAAGTATGAACCATACACTTCATTAATTCTGCTGAAGTTGTTCATATCAGAAATGAAGATTGAAGTTTTCAAGATATTGTCAAAACCTAATCCAGCTTCTTCTAGTATGGCTTTTAGGTTTTTCATCACCATATGCGTTTCATCTTCAATAGAAGAAGTAACGATTTCGCCCGTTGCTGGATCCGCAGGAATCTGTCCTGAAATAAACAAAGTATGATTTGCTTTTGTTGCTTGATTATAAGGTCCTATAGGAGCAGGAGCATTTTTAGTAATTATGATTTCTTTTTTCATGATTATTTGGTTTTAACCGTAAAAATAAAGCAAAGTCGTATTTTTAGCGCACATTATGCAAATTAAATTAGAGCAAAGAGAAGAAATTGATGACAAGAGGTGGAATGGATGTGTTCATTTTGCCCTTGGAGCCCCCCCATATGCTTATACCTGGTATTTGGATAATGTCTGTGAAAATTGGGTCGGTCTTGTGGTTGGTAACTACAAGATGGTTATGCCGATTGTATTGGGTAAAAAATTTGGAATTGGATATAGTTATCAGCCATTCTTTACACAACAGCTAGGTATCTATGCAGATATCCCAATTAGTAAAGCAACTATAGACCAGTTTTTTAAAGCTATCCCAAAAGAGATTAAATATCTAGATATCTCTCTAAACGAAAGCAATTTTGCCCCAAGTCAAGGAATTGTTACAGAACGATATAACTATTTGCTTGATATGAAACCAGAATATGAACTTCTTCGCAAGCAGTATTCTGGAAATGTCAAAAGAAAAGTGAAGAAAGCAGAAAAAGAGGAATTAATAATCAACAAACAGATTTCTCCAGAAGATTTTGCTGATTTCTACAGGACCCACACCGCGCCAAAAGTAGAAGGTTTTAAAGACAAACATTACTACTCCATGTTGCGCTTAATATACAAGGCGATTCATTACAACATGGGCTTTATAATTGGTGTTCAAAACCAAGATAAAGAGCTACTTGCTGCCAATTTTCTAATAAACCATCCCCAACGTCTTGTTAACTTAATGCCAGCCAGCAGCCCACTAGGAAATTCGGTCGGAGCGATGACACACTTATTGAATCATTTGATTCAAACGAATGCAGGTCAATACAAATATCTGGATTTCGAAGGATCCATGATAGATGGCGTTGCTAACTTCTATAGAGGGTTTGGTGCTAAAAAGGCAAAGTATTTTCAGGTAAAAGTGAATCTATTACCTAAATTACTACGTATATTTAAAAGTTAACTAGAAATTTGTTTAAATTAGTGTCTTAAGTACTAAAGTAAAAAGTCTAAACATGAAGAGACTATCCCTATTATTAATTTCCCTCTTGTTTGTCATTGGCGTTTCCGCGCAGGACATTCATTTTTCACAATATTATGCATCTCCACTGACTTTAAATCCAGCAATGACGGGTTTGATAAATGGCGATTTTAGAGTTGCAGCTAATTATAGGGGGCAATGGTTTACCATTCCAACTTCGAATTCTGTTTCTCCTTACAACACCTACCAAGGGTCTTTCGATGCTTCTTTGTTGAGAAGAAAATTAAAAGCAAATGGATTAGGAGTTGGGGCAATGTTTTATGCTGATGAGGCTGGAAATGGTTCTCTAGCTACTTATGCTGTTATGGGGTCTATAGCCTACCACCAAGCAGTAGATAGATTTGGAAGAAGTAGAATTTCTTTAGGGTTCCAAGCAGGATATGTTCAAAAAAGAATCTTTCGCTATGACTTGTTATTTGAACAACAATTCGATGGATCAATCAATACATTTAATCCTTTCCTAGATGATGGTGAAGATAATTTCAACCAAGGGAATTTCGGTTATTTTGATTTAAATGCTGGAGCGATGTTTTCATCAATGGCTTCTGATAACGTAAGTTACTACTTCGGGTTTGCAGCTAATCACTTAACTACTCCGGGTGAAAACTTTCTTGATCAACAAACTGAGAAAAACGAATTAGATATGCGCTATACGGCTCATGGTGGTTTAGCAATTAAAACGGGAAAGTACTTCAAAATCTTACCAACCTTCTTATACATGCTTCAAACACAGGCTCAACAAATCAATTTAGGTTCTGGGTTTGAATATGCATTTTCAGATAATTTCAAAGGATTTGCAGGTGCATGGACAAGAGTTGTTGGAGGCATTGATGGCTTCAACAACGATGCGGCCATCGTAACCATTGGAGGTGAAGTTTCAAATACGCGTGTTGGAATTAGTTATGACTTTAATACTTCAGGTTTTAGAGGTGCAAGTAAATCAGTTGGAGCTTTAGAAATTAGTGTTGTTTATATTCACAAGCAAGAAGAACCTGGTAGAATACATTACGAGCGTTTCTGTCCTACATTCTAAAAAACTAAACAATCATAAATAAAAAAGGGTGAATCTTCGATTCACCCTTTTTTATTTAACCTCAAGCCAGCTGAAACTTTCCTGATAAACAGAGCATCAAATCAAGCTTAAATAATTATTTCTTTCAATAATCGACCACTATATTTACTTTTAGAATTTAAGCTAACTATATTAAGTGCCTATGAAATTATTCCGACTACTTCTAATTATACTACCCTTAAGCCTTGCCGCTCAAAACTCAAAAACGATTCAAACCATTGCATTTGGTTCTTGTTCTGATCAAAACAAAGATCAGTCCATCTTATATAAAGTAGTTGGTAAACACCCCGATCTGTTTATTTATCTAGGAGATAATATTTACGGCGACACCCACGATATGGATGTTCTTCGTTCAAAGTATGATATTCTTGGTGGCAAAGCAGAACACCAAGCTTTACGACAAGAATGTGAAGTACTAGCCACTTGGGATGATCATGATTATGGGAAGAATGATGCTGGTAAAAAATACGAAATGAAGAAAGAATCGAAAGCCCTTTTTCTTGACTTTTGGAAGGAGCCTGGCAATTCTAGTCGCTACGCTCACGATGGCATTTATCATAGCGAATACTACGGAAGTGGCGATGAAATTGTTCAAGTAATTCTACTCGACACCCGAAGCTTTAGAACCCGATTAAAATATAGCTATTTACGCTTCATTAAGTATAAGAATAGTTATCGACCCAATTTTAGTAAAATGGCTACGATACTAGGTGAGCAACAATGGCTTTGGCTTGAAGAAGAATTAAAGAAGCCCGCAAGTATTCGTATCATAGCGAGTAGTAATCAGTTCGCTCATGAATACAATGGATATGAAAGTTGGACAAACTTCCCTTTAGAACAAGAACGCCTATTACAACTAATACAAGGCTCCCAAGCTAATGGCGTAATATGTATTTCCGGTGATGTACATTGGGGTGAAATTTCTAAACTTGAGAATTCTTACACCTACCCTATTTATGACGTAACTTCAAGTGGACTGACCCAAACTTGGCACAAGACAGAACCCAATAGTAATCGTATAGGAGAGGTCATTCCTCAATCCAATTTTGGAATTATACAAATAGACTGGGAAGCCAATCAATTAGAATTACAAATCTATGATGAACAAGATAGTTTGCGTGCAAGAACTCTCTTAAACTTTAAAGATTTGCAGTTTGATTAGTTGAAATTAAGCGTACTGAAGATACCTTCTAGTTGGCGCATGTATCTCTTCTTTTTATTTTCCCCAGGAGCAAAAATAAATCCGTCTAACATAATAACGCGATTGTTTGCTTCATCAATAATATATTGATTGATGAATGGACCGCCCATAAAGTCATTCTCCATTCGCCAGAGCCCACTAGTTTCATACTTAATCACATTATCCTTCACTGCTTTTGTGGTAATGAATCCTAAAGTACTATCCGTTGACATATAGCTGTCTGGAGCACTGCTACTCACATATTTCCCTCTTTCATTACGTAAGGTGATTCCGTAATTTGCATCAGGCACTGCACCGCTATAATTGATTACATCAAAATAGATAAAAATCATTCCTTTGGGAATATCCTTTCTTAGGGAAACAAAACTCCCTTCATTCTCCGCAATCTTATATTCAGATGGAATATCTAAAGTTAAATTGTAGTATTCCAACCACTGTTCATTCAACTTTCCATTAACCCCATTGATGTAGGCAATCTTTTTATAGACTTCTAAATCTGTTTGTGTAACGTGCTTAATAATTCCAGGTGAACTTGCCGCAAGATTAGCTTGCAAATCAGCTACATCTGTTCCAAAAATAAAGATGACATTCTGTGGCTTGCTCCAAATATTTTTCAAGATGAAGGTTTGCTGTTTGCCGTTTTTTAAATCTTCAAATTGCTTTTCAGATAAAATATCTTTGGCCATTGCTAGAATAGGCGTTTCTTGATCAGTGTTTGCAATCAATACAATATTCCTGAATCGATACATCAAGCTATTCACAATGCTATAATCTACTTTACTAATATTGAAAATAGTTTCTTCTTGGGGTAAAACACGATATATTTTATTAAACTCCTGATTGATTGCGTTTTTTGTAGCGCTGGTATTTAAGTTGTCCGGCAAAATGAACATAATTTCATCTGCGGCACCAGTGGAAGATGGAAGAACACTACTAAAAGGACTCGAACTTGTAGTTCCGTCCTCGTTTTTGCACGAACTAAATAAAAGTGCAACAGCAATTAGTAAAAAGCTAGCATATTTCATCATTTCAATTTTTTGGGTTCTTATCCTAAACAATCTTAAAGGTGTAAAAAGTATATCGAAACATTCTTTTGACAGGAAATTGACACTACTCGCCCATCAACGCTTTACCGAGAGCAAACAAAGCTCCTTCTTCTTGGTTGTGAGCCATAAACTGCATGCCTATAGGTAATCCTCCCTTTGTTTGATACAAAGGCAATGATATTGCCGGGGCACCTACTAAGTTTGCCAATACTGTATAGATATCTTCTAAATACATTTCAACTGGGTCTGCAGTTTTCGCACCTAATTTAAACGCAGGAGAAGGTGTTGTTGGTGACAAAATGAAATCACTTTCTTTGTATATCTCACTTACTGATTCACTTAACAACCTTCTTACTTTTTGTGCTTTAGAATAGTAAGCATCATAATATCCTGAGCTTAACACGAAGGTGCCGAGCATAATTCTATTTTTGACTTCCTTTCCAAATCCCTCTGTCCTAGATTTCTTATAAACCTCGTCCATATTAGCAGCCTCGATTGAACGATGTCCGTAATGCACGCCATCATACCTCGATAAGTTAGAAGAGGCCTCTGCAGTAGTTAAAACATAGTAAGTAGGCACAACATAATCTAATAAAGGAAAAGGCTTTGCCTCAACTTGATGGCCCAAATCTTTAAGGCGTGCTATCAGATTCAAGAACGATTCTTTAATCTCTGGATTTAAGCCAGGACTTTCAATCACTTCTTTGAAATAAGCAATTTTATATTTCCTTTTTTGATCAAATTCATAATGCTCTACTCGGTTTTGAATAGCCGTAGCATCATAATTATCCTGACCATTAATAACTTCTAATATTAACTGGGCATCATCAACACTTCGCGTCAACGGACCGATCTGATCGAATGAAGAACCAAATGCAATCAATCCATGGCGGGAAACACGGCCATAGGTAGGTTTCAATCCAACAACTCCGCAAAAGGCCGCAGGTTGACGAATAGATCCTCCAGTATCGGAGCCCAAACTAGCATGACATAATTGCGCTTGCACAGCTACTGCACTTCCTCCTGATGAACCACCAGATACTCTTGTTTTGTCAGCTTCATTTAAAACTGGACCAAAAGCAGAATTTTCATTAGATCCACCCATAGCAAACTCATCACAGTTCAATCGTCCAATGACAATAGCGTCTTCAGCTATCAAACGTTCAACTGCTGTGGATGAATACAAAGATTCAAAGTTTTCCAACATAAGCGATGAGGCGCTTACTTTATGATTAGCAAAACAAATATTGTCTTTGATTGCTATTACTAAACCAAACAACTTTCCTTTTGAACCCTCTTTTTTGTCTAATTCCGCAGCTCGTTCTAGCGCTTCATCACCAAAGACTTCCAAAAAGGCATTTAGGTCCTTTTTACTTTCTATTTGTTGTAAATAATTTTGAACAAGCGCAGTACAAGAAGTAAGGCTTTTATCAAGGTCGGCTTGTAAGACAGCCAGAGAAGAATAATTTTTCATTCGTAATTCCTTATTCAGCTTCTTTAGCTTCTTTAGTTTCTTTAGTTTCAGTTTTAGCCTCAGTCTTCGGTTCTTTCATGCCTTCTTCAATCTCACTTTTGATAGTGTTTTTAGCTGAGTTAAACTCTCTAACTCCACTACCTAAGCCTTTCATTAATTCTGGAATTTTCTTACCACCAAACAACAATAACACGACAAGTGCTATAACCACTATTTCTCCTACACCTGGTGTCCACAATAACATAGTATTCATAATTGAAATGATTTTAGCGTACAAAATTACAAGGATTTACTTAGAAAAGGTAATATTAAAGCATTTTGTTAATGGCCATTACCTAGCCAACCAGAGCTCAGGATTTGTTTTTTCCATCCCCTTCCAAATCTCTAAATGCACTTTTGTTTGCTTGTTTTCAGTATATGCTACTCCAATGCTTTCCTTTGTGCTCAACTTTTGTCCAGCACTCACCGCAACTGTTTTTAAGTTCGAATAAACAGAATAGTACTCACCATGTTTTACAATGACCGAATTCTGCGTTGATGGCAAATAGAATGAATTCACCACCGTTCCATTGAACACGACTCTTACATCTGCACCCTCTTCTGTTTTAATATCCACTCCGTTATTATTGGTGTAGACCTGCTTTAAGCTTTCATGCTCATGTTTTCCAAACTTACTTACAATAAATCCTTTGCTAACCGGCCATGGGAGCTTACCCATATTATAGATAAAATCTTTCGAAAGTTGTTTTTCATCTGGCGTAAGTGCTAATCCTTGAACTGGCGCTTCACCCTTTGCTGCTGCTGTTTTGGCGGCTTTTTCTTTTGCCAACTTAATCTCTTCCTCAATAATCTTTTGGATCTGATTGTTCAAGGCTTGTGCAGCCTTATTCTTTTCATTGATTTGCTTCTTAAGATTCTCTTCATCCCCTTGTAATCTGTTAATCAAATCACTCTTCAATAATTTTTCTTCTTGAAGAACAAAACGCTGCTTTTTCTCCTCGTTTAAGAAAGCTTCTTTAGCTACTTTTTCCTCTTCCAATTTTTGGATTTTAGCATTTAAATCCTCAATAGTTTTAGCTATCAATGCAGACTGATTTGCCCGAGTTGTGGCATAACTGCGCATGTAAGAAAATCGTTGAAGTGCTTGATTAAAATTATCTGAAGAGAAAAGAAAACTCAAGGCATTTGAACTGTGTTTGTTTCGATAGGCATTAACCACCATATCTGCATAGTCATCTTTCAATCGACCTATATCCTTATCCAATGCGACGATTACTTCTTGTTTATCATCAATGTTCTTTTGAATGAAAATAACTTGGGCATTAATATTATTGATTAGACTTTGTCTAGTATTAATTTTCGAATTAATCGACTTAAGCTGTTCAAGAGAATTTGATTTTTCCGATTGCGTATTTGCGATAAGAGATTCAATCTTCTTGATATCTTCCTGTAACTTCTTATACTTATTTTGAAGCTCCGCTTTTTTATTCGATTGCGAGAAAGAAACAGTCACTAGACCCAAAGCTAGGATAAACAGCATTAATGTTTTCCCAAAAACTTTCTTTATGTTGAATAAGCTAGTCATCTACGATTAGTTTTTCATTCTGTCAGGCACATTAAAGGGGAAATCAAGCGTGCTTTCCTTTTTCAATTTCGTGAAATTCATTTCTACAAAAACATCCTTCCCATTTTCTGAAAAATGGATATTCCTTAGCATAGCAAATAGCTTCTCTTCAATAAATCGATAGTCATTAAAATCGAGCTCTATATTTCTTTCATTTAGCACTTCGCTCATTTCCACTTTCCGATACTTGAAACTAGGTGAAACCGTATATTTTGCTTGGATGCCTTTAAATTCATCCTCAATGAGGTAATTATCCTCCATTAATTCATGCTTCTGTTTACTTATTTCTTCTTGAAATACATTACCAACAATTAAATTTTGAATAAAGCCTAAGTTGGTTTGAAAAGGTAGGTAATTATCGATAAACCCAAACTTCTCATCATAATATTTACCGTTAAGGCGATCTATGATTTGAACTCGATTCTTGGAAAGTAAAATTCGTGCTCCTTCAATACCAAAAGGTCCCGTTAGTGACATCCAGATCGTTTCATTATTCTGTATTCTAATGTTGGCTGTAAAACTTTGATTAATGGCTCCATCATCAAATTTAATTCGGGCTTTAGCTTGCAAATAATCAAAATCAAAATCAGCAGCTTGCATTTGCTTATGCAATTGTTTTGAACTCAATTTATTTGCACTTGAGCTACTTATCTCCTTCGTGCCTTTACAGGCAAATATGAAGATCAGAAATAAAAGGGGGATATATTTACTCATAGAGCGTTTGACCATCTATTTTCTTTATCAATTTATCACTTCCGCCTTTCAATTCGGCCGCTTCTTCCCATTTACTTATGGCAGCTTTCTTATCACCTAGTTTATAAAGGATATCACCTAAATGTTCTAACAAAGTAGCACTCGGCGAATCAGATGCCTCAATCGCTTTTATCTGCCATTCCTTAGCTTCCACATATTTTTCTGACTTATACAAAACCCAAGCATAGGTATCTAAAAATGAACTGCTGTTTGGTTGAATTTCGTTAGAAAGCAAACTCATTTCTTCAGCTTTTTTTAAATTTTCTCCTCGCAATGAAAGATAATAACTATAGTTATTTAGAACAAAAGCATTTCTAGGATTAAGCTCTAAGGCCTTGTCGAAACTCTCATCGCTTTCAGCATATTTCTTCAAATCATTATAGGTGTTGCCTAAATTTGAGTAAAACTGAGCTTTTAACTCTGCATTATCACCAGCCATTTTTACTCCTCGAGAATACGACTTCTCAGCATCCGCAAATTCATTTAACTGTTGAAATCCTAGTCCATTGAAAAAGTAAACTAAGGCCTGATTGGGAAAGTACTCTTTGGCTAGATTCGTATATTTAACAAGCTCGCCATATTCTTGTAAATCACTATTAATAAAGAATATTTGTTGCCAAACGGTAAATATATCTTTTTGCTGCTCTAATGATTGGTAATAATAAACGAGTGCTTCTTCTGGTTGACTAGCCAAGTTTCTTAGATCTCCAGCAATCGCGTAAGCTTTTGCTTCCTTAGGGTGCGCTCCAATTAAAATATCCGCCAAACCAAAGGCCTCGTCCATTTGATCTTTACGTTCATTATAATACTTGATATAATTATACAAAACAGAGATCTTTGCATCAATAGGGATTTCTGGATTAGCAAATGCTCGTTCAGAATATTCTAGTGCTTTTGCACTCTCACCAGTAGTTTTGTAATAGTCTGCCAATGAAGTCAACGCATATACATTATTAGGGTCTACTTCTAAGATTTCTTCAAAAGTATTTACTGCCTTTTCAGTTTGTCCATTGATCAAATAGAAATCCGCAAGTTCGTTTCTATATTGTAAATCGTCTGGGTAAGCTTCAATTAATTTATTTAACTCCTTTACTGCATCATCGGGTTTATTTAATCGAGAATATATCTTATGCTTTTGTAAGGAAGCATCGCCTTGCACACCAATGGCTTCTTCAATTTCATCATAGACTTCAATCGCCTCTTTCAATTGGTCGGTCAATATTAAATAATAAGCTTCTTGAAAATAATAATCGTATTCTTTAGGGTGCTCGCTTTTTAAATTATTATAAATCTCAGCTGCTTCATCATACTTGAATTGTAAAGCTAAAAGATCTCCTTGATAGCGCTGGTACCAAACATTACTTGGAGAGATGGCTAATGCTTTATCCATGTTCTTCTGAGCACTTACAAAGTCATCCCCCAATTGTTGTAATTGAGCCAACTCATAATACGCAGCATCAAGCTGAGGGTGCAATTTAACCGCATCATTAAAGTTTTCGTATGCTCCCTCTAAATCACCAATCAGCTTAGCTCTTTGGCCATCAAAAAATAAGCGTTCTGCTTTAATTTTGCTTGCATTACTTACCTCAACTACTACTTTATTTTTTTCATCCTTGCTTTTTTTGCCTCTCTTTTGAGCATGACCCAAAGTAAATTGCAAAACGCAAAACACCAATAAAAAATATTTAATTCTATTCATCTCTAACTGTTGTATAATCCCCTAGACTATAGTCTCTAGCTTTTAAACTTAGATCAACTTTATTGCCGATCATCGCTTTGTCTAATATAACGCCATTTATACTAGTTTCGGTTTGTATTATAGAATTTTTAACAATACTATTTTTAATTACAGACCCTGCTCCAATAGAAACATGCGGACCTATGATTGCATTTTCCAACACAACATTTTCCCCAATATAACAAGGTTCGATAATTAGAGTTTGTTGAAAATTCTTAGAGAATACTAATTTTTCTTTGGTATCAATATTTTCCAAAACCCGCTCATTTGTATAAACGCATGCTGCTTTGTTTCCACAATCTAGCCATTCTTTGACTTCGCCTGGGACAAACTTAGCACCCTTTTGTTTCAAGTTTTCTAAAGCATTAGTGAGTTGAAATTCTCCCTTTTCTCTAATGTCATTATCTAGCAAGTGTTTGATTTCACTTTGTAAAGCTGCTCCGTCTTTGAAATAGTATATTCCAATAATGGCTAGGTCTGAAACGAATTCTTGTGGTTTCTCAATAAAATCAGTAATCACCTTATCCGCATTTAACTTAACCACCCCAAATGCTTTTGGGTCTTCCACTCTGCTTACCCAAATTACACCATCTTTAGATGCGTCAATTTTAAAATCTGTACGGAATAAGGTGTCAGCAAAAGCAACAATCACATTGCCCTCTAGGCTTTCTTTAGCGCAGTAGATTGCATGCGCTGTTCCCTCTGGGCTTTCTTGGTAAGAAATTATACATTTAGTATTTAACTCCTTAGCCACTTCCCTCAATTTATCTTCTGTAGCTTTTCCAAATTCTTTTCTGATAATGAAATTAATCTCGTCAATTGATCCATCTACTGAATCAACTAAGCCTTCCACTAAGCGTTGAACAATAGGTTTGCCTGCTATAGGCACCATAGGTTTAGGAATTGTAAGTGTGTGCGGTCGTAGTCTTGAGCCCCAACCGGCCATAGGTATTATAATCTTCATAGTCTTGTTTTATTCTGGTCGTAAATATAATTCATTTATTAAGCTCTCTCTTTAAGCATTGGATTAATATCCTTAACAAAAGCAATGCCTAAAAACAACAACAGTAAGAAATTCTTCCAAACTAGTTGAAGTCCAAATGAGGAAGGCGCTACAATTTTAGACAAGCCAAAGAGGGCTAAACCCATTAAAAGATAAAAAGAGATTTTTTTCAGATCATATGGCACTGGGTAGTATTTCTTACCCCATTGCCATGAAATAATTGTCATAACTAAGTAGCTGGCTAAAGTTGCCCATGCACTGGCCCAATAGCCATGAGTTGGAATGAAAATTACATTAATTACGATGGTAACTATAGCACCGGTAATGGAAATAGCCATTGCATAATGCGTCTTATCTCCAAGCTTATACCAAACAGACAGATTGTAAAATATGCCAAGAAATAAGTAAGCCATAAGTAGAATGGGAACAATGTCCTTTGCTCCACGGAAGCTCTCTTCAATGATTAAAATAATCCAATCCAAATTAAAGGAGACAGCCAAAAAGATAGCTACCCCCATTATAACAAAAAGAGACATGGCTTTAGCAACCGTTTCTAAGGCGTCTTTATCTTTCGCTTGCCGAAAAAAGAAGGGTTCAGCACCCATTCGATAAGCTTGCACTACCAAGCTCATAAATATGGCTAACTTATATACCGAACCATATATTCCGACCTGTGCATTTCGCTCGCTAAGCGTTTCTTGAGGTAAAAGATGTTTCAATAAAATTCTATCGATAGTTTCATTCACAATACCCGCTAAGCCAACTACAATGAGTGGTAACCCATAGCGCATCATATCTGTCCAAGTCTTTTTACAAAATTCAAATTTTGTCTTAAAGAAATCAGGAACAAAAATGAAAAAAGTTATCGCACTTGCTGCAAGATTTGCAATAAAAACATAAAGTAAAGCATGTTCGTTTCTTAAAGGCAAGCCAAACATTGATGGGTTTTCCTTCAAAATTGGAAAGAGTAAAAAGAAATTTAAACTGACCGTGATAATCACATTTAACAGTTTCACTTTTACATATTGCATAGGTTTTCCTTCCAAGCGTAACTTGGCAAAAGGAATATTGCTTAAGGTATCAAACCCAACTATCCCAGCGAGGATAATAACAATATGCGATAAGTTAGGGTATTGTAATGCATTAGCAATGGGCTGTGCAAATGCACTAATCAAGATTACAAAAAAACCAGTGGTAATAAGCAAGGAAAGCATAGCCGTGCTAAACACGCGCTGATGGTTCTCTTTATCTTTAGATGCATATCGAAAAAAAGCAGTTTCCATGCCGTACATAAGCAGTATATTGATAAAGGCTACATAGGCATAGAATTCAACAATAATACCCATGTCGCTTTGGTTTCCACCAAATACGTATGTGTGAAAAGGATTTATCAACCAGTTCAAAGAGCGCACAAGAATAGTGCTTATCCCATAGATTGCTGTTTGACCAGCTAAGCTTTTAAGTTTACTCAATACTTTTAATGCTTTTTACAATATTCTTCACAACCAGAGTGAAATATGCTACCAACCAAAGGTAAAAGAACGTGTTGGTAGAAATATCGCTTTAACGCTATTTTAGTACACATCAAAGTAGTAAGTTTGCTCAGAATGTACTATAAACTATGCACATGTTAGCTCCTTTTTTACTGAAAGACAAAATTGAAGCGGGTTGCGATGAAGCAGGTCGGGGATGTCTAGCGGGCCCAGTAGTTGCTGCGGCTGTTATCCTACCAGCAGACTTTAGTCATCCATTACTCAACGATTCTAAGCAGATCAACAAAAAAAACAGAGAAGAATTGCGACTCATCATTGAGGGCCAAGCACTAGACTATGCAGTGGCATTTGTTGACCATATTAAAATTGATGAAATCAATATTCTAAAAGCATCCATCCTTGCTATGCATCATGCATTAGATCAGTTAAGAGGTCCAATAGAGCATATCATTATAGATGGTAATAGATTTTACAAATACCAAAATATCCCACATCAAACTATTGTTAAAGGTGATGGAAAGTATGCCTCAATTGCGGCGGCCAGTATTTTGGCTAAAACCTATCGAGATGAATATATGCAGGAGGCACATCAAAAATTTCCAATATATGGATGGGATAGTAATATGGCTTATGCCACTAAAAAACATCGAGCAGCTATTGACGAATTTGGACCTTGCGAACTCCATCGCAGATCATTTCGACTATCAGCTAATCGCACAAATTCAAGTCTATTCGAAAAATTAAATGATTAAGCTTAAAAAGCTAATTGTTATTAAACTCAACCAAAGGTTTTGCCCAATTAAATTGGAAACATTCTTTTTAGCCGGTAACAAATCATCAGTATAAAGGATATATGCTTCTTGCGAAGTCATCAAATGACTACCTTTTGTTCTTTTTTCATTGGCAGAACTACCCGTAAATAAAAATTTAACAAGCCTAAAAATGGTGAATTCAAAAAAAGATAATAAACGGCTTAAGTTCATGCCTATATTTACGCACTTAAGCTCGGCATTGTTTCGCTAAACATCTTCTTCTTTCTTATCTAGTTCACCTGCACACCAAGTACAATCCTTCTTGCCACAACCTGTAAAATTCAAGGCTTTAATATTTTGATAGGTATCTACAATTTGCTTTTGCACAAATTCTACATCCATTGGACTAATGACAATCTTTTCCTTGTGAAATTCACCTGTTTCCACATTAGGCTCTACAAAATCAAACTCCGTGCGTTCTAACTGCCACTCGCGTTGTTCAGGATTAATACTATTCGCTATAAGAATTTTGTAAAACACTGCTTGTCGCCAATAGTTGCCGCCATGTATATCTTCAAAACTTGGTTCCTTACCGGGCTTAAGTTCTTCTTTAGGACCTCTTAGACTTGGTTTTTTACTAAAATCAAATTTACCTGTCTTGTAATCAACTAGTACTACTTTTTTTCCGTCAAATTCTAGCTTATCAATCTTACCTGTCAGGTTTATATCCTTGAAAACCGCAACTAGCTTCTTTTCAAAATTCACATCCTTGCTCCATATATTAATGTATTTTTTATAATACTCAGGAAAGAATTTTTCAATATAATCCGTGCGTTGTTTGTATTCTTTTTTAGTAAAACTATCTTGTTGCTTATACAGTTGCTTCATCCCCATTTCAACAAACTGCTCAACACTTGGGAATACGTCCTCATTGTTTTTCATTTCTTTAAACAGGTGCTCAATAGCATCATGAACTGCACTACCAAAAGCCAAGCTTGCATTTTTCGCTTGAGGGATTTGAATGAAGTTGTGATAGTAAAATTGAAGCGGGCATTTCAAGTAATTATTTAGATGAGTTACACTCATCGTGTATTTCTCCAAACGCTGTTTTAACATGTTCTCTTCAATCAAAGCCGGTTCAATTTTCTCCTGCATTAACTGGAGAATATTAAAATCAAAAATCTCCTCATCACTAAGTTGCTTTTCTGTTGTAACTAGGTTCTCACTTTCCTTGATCTCACTTACAAAAAGTGAAGGAGTCATATCCTTTTCATTCAAATCTTGATCGTAATAAGATATTTGTAAAAATTTCTTGGCTCGTGTAAGTGCAACAAAATACAGTCTTCTAAGATCCTCATATTTAGTCTCTCGCTCTACCTTTTGCACAATGCCTTCAGGTAATTTGAAACCTCGATTGTTGCCACCTTTAGATTCCCATAATTTGCTCACACAGCCAATTAAAAAGACATATTCGTACTCTAAGCCCTTAGACCCATGAACAGATGACAATTGTACCGCCTCTTCTGAAAAGCTTGACTTGATAAAAGGAATAGCAATACTATATTTTCTTAACTGATTAATTTGTTCCAACAAGTCTGTAATACTCAAACTTGCCTTTTTCTGGTTTTCTTGCTTAATAAAATCAAACAGTGATTTAAGCTCTTGAAGCAACCAAACCTTTTCTTTATGCTGCCTAATGTAATCCAAGACCTTTAGATCGTCTAAGATGGTTTGAAATAGTATTTGTAGCGGCTTTTCTTGTAAATCTTTCTGCCACTTATTCGTCAACTCTGCAGTGTGCTGAATCTCCTCAATACTATCTTGATCAAACACTTTTTCTATGTTCATCAGTGCCTCTCTCCACGTTGTTTTGGGCGCAGAATACCTGCTTTCTCTTAACTCGAAACTCAAACGAGCTACTTGAATAGCTTTAATATTAAAAAATGGAAAGTTTAGAATATCAAAAAGTATGTCCTCTCGGCTATGCGGGATTCTATTCTCCTCAGCAATGTAGGTTAACACCGACAACAATTGGTTCGTGAATTTTTGATCCAGAATATTGACCGATTTTTTCGTACTTACCGCTATATTCTTTTGATTCAAGCACTGTTGTAATTCTTCAGCTTGTTTATGCTGATGGTAGAGAACACTAATTTCATGCAAAGGAACTCCCTTGGCTTTAAGTGCAATAATTTGGTTAGCCACATCCGCTACTTCATGACTCGGGTTTGGATAAACCACCATCTTCGGTTTGACCGTATTTCCCTTTGCAACATCACCAGAGGCAGTTAAATGTTTATCTAAATTGAGGGTATCGATTTGATGAATCAACCTTTCCTTATTATTTTGAATACTTAGGTCTGCTAGATCTAAAATTTCTTGAGTAGATCGATAATTCTCTTTTAAAACAATAACGCGCTCTTCCTGCTCCGCTTTTGATTTAGAAGCAATCGTTTGCCTATAGAAATCGATGATATTTCCCAAACTTGCTCCTTGAAATCGATAAATACTTTGATCATCATCTCCAACAACAAATACATTAGGCGTATCCCAGAAGCTATAAAGCAATCGAAGAATCTCATTTTGAGCACCATTAGTATCTTGGTATTCATCAACTAAGAAATATTGAAATTGTTCTTGGTATCTACTCAGTAGCCATTCTTCATTTTGGAAGGCATTCATTACATCCAAAATCATATCATCATAATCGTAGCGATTAGCCGCTTTTTTGAGTGCTTGATATTTTTCAAATTGTTTGGCAGCAGCCAAAGTGGTAGTATAGGTCTTTATTTCCTTATCAATATCTTTTTGTTTGGGATCTCCTTTTGAATAATGACCAACCCTCGTTGTTTTATAAATAAAATCTTCATTGGTATAGAGGCCTTCCAAATATTCATTAACCACCGCTTCCATTTTTTTGGCGGTGATATTCTCTTTTTTCATAATAGAGAATAACTCTTTTAATCTTTTTACATCATAATAAATTTCACCTCTCCATCTCTTGAGAACATTGTCATTTTTAAACCCATCGATTAGCTTTTCAAGCAGTTCAATTTCTTCAATATCAGAGATAGGCTCCATTTCACCAAAACCAAAAAGGTCCGGATTATCTTGAATAACCTTATTACAAAAACTATGAAAAGTGTGTATGCTTACCTTATACGCCTCTGCACCGATGAATTGGATTAACCTCTTTCTCATGGCAGTTACTCCTGCCTCCGTATATGTCAAGCACAAGATATTCTCTGCAAAAGCAATTCCCTTGTGCAAAATATTCCCAATTCGAGCAGCTAGGATCTGCGTTTTACCTGTACCTGGCCCGGCAACAACTAGCACTGGACCTTCGATTAATTCCACAGCTTTTTTCTGTGCTTGATTTAAACGATTGTATTCTTGGGTAAAATTGAAAGTAGCTGTATGCATGGTTGTTTTTTATTGCAAAAATAGATGAGCTAAACGCATTGTATTTGCGCTTCATGTAAAAATAGAATTTTTCTATCTATTTAGCCCTTTGAGGACATAAGGCTTAACTAAAAAGACAGAACACTAGCTAAAATGGACTCTTATAGTCTTCATTATTGATGAAAGTGGGGTCATCTAATGTCAGTAAAAATGCCTTTAAAGCTGCTTTTTCTTGTACACTTAATTGCAATCCCCCTTGCAATGCTTGCTTCATTAAAGGATCAATGTTGGGTGTAACATGTAAACCATCGCTATAAAAATCAATCACCTCATCTAATGTGTTAAAACGACCATCATGCATATAAGGAGCAGTATAGGAAAGGTTCCTTAAAGGTGGAGCTTTCATTTTTCCAACATCTGTAGTAACTCCATTAAATCCGCCTAACCCTTGATCTGCATAGTCTGAAAGATTTGGTGCATCTTGAAGTCCATTATCATGAAAGTCATTATCGGTCATAAATGGATATACCCCATGGCAATGAAAGCAATCTCCAAACTCAGTAGTAAATATTAAATCGAAACCTTTTTGTTCAAGAGCAGATAAGGTAGCTTGACCTCTCACACTTTGATCATATTTTGAATCTTTAGAGACGATAATTCGAAGAAAAGAAGCAATCGCTTTAATTACATTTTCCTCACTCACTTCCGCATTTGTAAACGATTGAGAAAACTCTAGGTTATACGTCTCATCGTCTTGTAAACTTGCTAAAGTGCCCCCCCATTCCGGATGTTGTTCATTATTCACAGCATCTTCCACTGCTTCTTCAAGAGTCATAACACGACCATCCCAAAAGAATCCCTTATCTGTCCAAGCAAGATTAAACAATGGAGTGGCATTTCGCTTTGTGAGGCCTCCAAGGTCATTAGTAGATAAAACTAAACCGTTATCAGTAAAAGAATCTTCCAAGTTATGGCAAGTAGCACAGCTCATCGTTTTACTTTTAGATACTTGCTGGTCGTAGAACAATTTTCTACCTAAATCTACCTTAGCAATCGTTAAAGGATTGTCTGGTGGAATATCTATAGCAGGAAAACGATACACCTTTTGAAAATCAAAAAGTGTACCGTCATATTTCTCATTGAAAGGCACATCTTCTTTACATCCGCTAAGCATAAAGCTTAACACAACAAAGAATAATATAAAATACCTAAAAGAGTTTTCCATAATTAATTAACGCTTAATGCATTTGCAAAATTAGTCATCATTTTTCGAGCAAGTGGCATGTTGTTCATCTGATGCGTTTCTGGTTCTGTGTCAAAATCAATATTTCCAAACACTTCGTTTAAATTTAAAGTAGTGACTAAAGTAGTTGTATTACCATCATTAATAGAAAACGCCTTTTGAGCTTGTTTGTTTTCTCCATAGCCAGTTAACCCTACATGATAAACAAGTGGTTCTTCGATTCCGTTCTTAATTCTGAATCCTTCTATTTTGAAATAAATATAAGAATTCGACATAATCCAAAACATACTTCTGTTCAAACTCATAGGATGATCACTTCCGAAAGAACTAGGATCTGCTGCACCTCTTGTATCCGATAAACCAACTGTGTAGCTCGGGTTTTTATATGCCGTTGCCTCCAATGTTGTACTAAATTCTAAAGAACTTTCTTCCGAGAAATCAATAAACGATACGTCCATGATCTCAGTTTCTGTAGTTCCATCTTTATCTTCAATAAAGATATCAGAGGTGTAATATTGAAGCAATGTAAAGTACACAGAATCACCGTCCATTACATAAGTTTTATTCAATTCTAGGTTTTCACTATTCACTGTAGCAGCATACTTTAAAGTTAAAATTCCTTCTCCTGCTTCCTCTGAACAAGCTGTCAAGCTCAATAATGCAATACTCATGATTGCAAAAAATATATTTTTCATAATTTTCTTTTAATAAGTTGATATACCCAATAGGGTTTAATAATGTTTCAATAATAATAGCGAAATAATCTATTATGCCCTGGGAGGTTGAAACATCCAACTTTCATAAGAGTCATAAAGTATTCGATTCTTCTGAATCTGAACGAATTCAGAAACCAATAAAATTGGAAACTCGATTGTTGACTCGCAAAAGAACACGGGTATCATGACTTCAACGTTGAGCGGAGCGTTTTGGGTTTCTTTTTCTGCTGTTTGGACAAGCATATTTTTCATATGACATTTCCCTTTGCAGTTTAGCTTCGGTTTATCTTTATTCACACAAAACTTTTCCGTTACATAGTCTTGATTAGAAAAGAAAACCGCAGCAACAGTTGCCTGCTGTAAACTCATAGCAGCAAATAAAACTAACAAGAAATATGCGAACAACTCCTTCACGTTGACAAAGTTAGCAATTTATAAAGGTTCTTAAAGCGATAATTGTCACAATTCTTAAGTATGAGCCAAGGCGAGATTCGCTATTCTTTCGAAATTAACCTCCTTAATCTCTCGTTCATTTTCTCGAACGAATAGTACGGAAGTTTTATCATCATTTAGCTCAAAGTTTTCTATGCGAATATTCTCTTTAAAACTAAGTTCTCTTTTACCATACCACTTATAAATCGCTTCCTTTATACTCCAGCAAGTGATAAGATGTTCAGTTTGTCCGGCAGTGTTTATGAAACTCAGCTCGCTAGCACTTAAAAATTTCTGTGCGATTCGCTGTACTTTATCATGGATGGGCTCAATATCAATTCCTACTGCTTGTTTCGAAGAGTAGATTGCCGCTGCATAGCCATGACAGTGAGCTATTGAAACAAAACCATCTTCATTTTCAAGATGAGGCTTTCCCCAAGTATCTTTTACTAATGCATCTTTGCATAATTGCCGCTGAACGAACCGAGCGGCAAGCCATTCTAATTTTCTCGATTCATGGGAAATGTTTCCATACTCCTCCATTTCTGATTTATTGAATAAAACTTCTTTGGCGAAAAAAGAGAGATCCTCAGTAATCTTCCATACTAACAGATGATAGTCTTGATTTTTGAGTTCGCGGATAACAGGCATTAGCCCTCTAAATTAAAAGTTAGGGTGAATATTCTTGAGAACATTTTATCGATTGCTCTGGAATAGATTAAAGCCTCATTAGGCTTTTTAATATTACTTAAACTATGATAAACCTTAATCTCAGGTGATAAAACAAAGCTTGGAAAGAACACTTGAAAACCAAAGCCCATTTCTGCTCCAATATCATGTTTGTTCACTAGCAATTGAGTTTCGGTATTTCTTTCATTCGAATTTGAATTCAAATCATAGTTATAACGCAACCCACCCAAAACGAAAAATCGAAAGTCTTTAATCGGTTTTGATTTGTACCGCAAATATAATGGCATGCTCAAATATATGGACGAAACCGTTTTTGTTACATTATTATCATCTTGATCTGTAAATTCTACGGACTTGTCTGAGAAGCTTAAAGTGGGCACCAAGCGAAGATCCCAATACTTGTGAAATTGCAAATTACCTATAATACCAAGGTCAAACCCAGGACCAAATTTAGAACTAATCAACTTGACACTATCCGTTTGCAAAGCCCCTAGCTTAGGTTTACGTACTACTTTATAATCGCCATAGTTTACACCAATAGCAATACCGAAGTACACCAACTTATTACCTTTTTCTAGGTAATTCATTTGAGCTTCCAGTCCAAGGACTATAAACATAGCTAATATGGTAATGATTATTTTTCGCATAAATACATTGCGCATATACCTAACGTCAAAGCTTGGTATTTAGCATCTGTAAAGCCCACTTTTTTTAAAATATCCGTAAAATCCTTGCCTTTCGGGAAAGCCTCTACAGATTCTGGCAGATAGGTATATGCTCGATGGTCTTTACTAAACAAGCGACCAATCAGAGGAAGAATACCTTTAAAATAAATACTAAATATTGCTTTTAAAAATTTATTGTCAGGTTGCGAAACCTCAAGAATTACTAAGGGGGAACCCGGTTTTAGAACCCGATACATTTCAGAAAGCCCCTTTTCTAAGTTTTCAAAATTCCGAACACCGAATCCAGCGGTCATAGCATCAAAAGAGTTTGATTCATAGCTTAAACTCTCACTATCTCCTTTAACGAATTCTATAATTTTATGTTCATCTTTTTTCAGCTTCTTACGACCTACTGCCAGCATTTCCTCGCTCAAATCTAAGGCTATTACTTCATCTAACTGCAACATGTTAACAGCATCTATGGCAAAGTCGCCTGTACCCGTTGCCATGTCCATGATCCGTTTCGGTTGATAAGAAGCAATGTGTTTAATGGCTTTTTTTCGCCACAGACGATCAATTCCTGCAGATAGCAGGTGATTTAAGAAGTCATATCGATGAGCAATATTGTCAAACATCTGTTCAACTTCTTCTTTCTTTCCTTCGCCATCTTTGTGATAAGGCTTTATGTGTTGATTCACGGTTGCTAGCTTTACGTTAAGTAAAATTCTCAGCAAAGTTAAAAATATCCAGTTTAAACCAACTACTTTTATTAATTGCTTTCTATACTACAAGCAAAGTGCTATATTTGTTTCGATTATGAAAGGAATTATTTTAGCAGGAGGTTCAGGGACAAGATTATATCCTATTACTTATGCCATTAGCAAGCAAATCATGCCTATTTACGATAAGCCGATGATTTATTACCCCTTATCAACATTAATGCAAGCAGGAATCAATGAAATTCTAATTATCTCTACTCCGCATGATTTGCCCAATTTCGAGAAATTATTAGGTTCAGGGGAGCAAATTGGTTGCAAAATCAGTTATGCTATTCAGCATGAACCTAATGGATTAGCTCAAGCCTTTGTTATCGGCGAAGAATTTATAGGTGAAGATAAGTGCGCATTGATTCTTGGCGACAACATTTTCTACGGCACGGGTTTAAGAAACCTATTACAAAGCAATAGCAATCCAGATGGGGGTGTAATTTATGCGTACCACGTTAGTGATCCAGAACGATATGGGGTAGTAGAGTTTGATGACAAGCTTAAGGCGATATCTATTGAAGAAAAACCAGCTCAACCCAAGTCAAATTATGCAGTACCTGGCTTGTATTTCTACGACAATAGTGTGGTAGAAATAGCAAAAAATATTGAGCCGAGTGCAAGAGGTGAATACGAGATTACCGATGTGAACAGAGAATACCTTAAGCAAAATAAACTCAGTGTAGGAATATTGGATAGAGGCACTGCTTGGTTAGATACTGGCACCTTCCATTCATTAATGCAGGCAACTCAATTCGTTCAGGTAATTGAGGAAAGACAAGGATTGAAGATTGGATGTATAGAAGAAGAAGCATACATTCAAGGTTTTATAAACAAAGAACAACTAGAAAGATTAGCCAAACCTCTATTGAAAAGTGGTTATGGTGAGTACTTAATGAATTTAATAAAATAGAATGGCGAAAATTTTAATTACAGGAGGTGCGGGATTTGTAGGAAGCAGCCTTGCAGAAAGAATTGTAAATACGACTGACCACAAGGTAGTTATAGTTGATAATTTACTCACAGGAGATGTTCGTAGACTGGAAAGTATTAACAAAGACTCTGTTCGCTTTATCAAAGCAGATTGCAATAACTTTCAAGATATTTCTTCGGTTATGTTGGCATACAAATTTGACTATGTATTTCACTATGCGGCTGTTGTAGGGGTTCAAAGAACACTTGATAACCCAAAAATGGTTCTAGAAGATATCATTGGGATTAAGAATGTCTTGGACCTTTGTAAGAACACCAATGTTAAACGTGTTTTCTTCGCTTCTTCTTCCGAAGTATACGGTGAACCGATAGAACACCCTCAAAATGAAGCTACGACTCCTTTAAACAGTCGTTTACCTTATGCTGTAGTTAAGAATGTAGGGGAATCTTTTTTAAGAAGCTACAAACAAGAATTTGATTTAGACTATACCATCTTTAGATTTTTCAATACATACGGACCTAAGCAAAGTACCGATTTTGTGATGAGCAAATTTATAGATTTAGCCAAAGCTAATAAGGATATTACCATATTCGGTGATGGCTTACAAACGAGAACTTTTTGTTATATCAATGACAACATTGACGCATGTTTAAGTAGTTTTGAGCACGGTCATTTCGTTAATGACACCGTTAATATTGGTAATGATCATGAAGTAACAATTATTGAATTGGCCGAAATTATTATTAAAACGGTAGGTTCGAAATCTAAGCTTGTTCATCTTCCAGCTCTTAAAGAGGGAGATATGAAAAAGAGAAAGCCAGACATTGATAAAATGCGGAAACTTCTTGGTAGAGACTTATTACCGATAAGTGAAGGTGTTAAAATTATCCTAGAAGCTGGCGCTACATTTTACGGAAAATAAATGAAATTCTTAGTTACAGGTGGATGTGGTTATATAGGTTCTCATACTATTGTTGATCTCCTTGAAAAGGGTCATGAAGTAGTGTCTATTGACAATTATGAAAACTGTTTTACCTCAGTTCTTAAGGGCATACAGGAAATTACAGGCAAGCGTGTCAAGAATTACGACGTCGATTTATGTGATTTGAATGCTACTCAAGAAGTATTTAATCAAGAATCAGATATTCAAGGGATTATTCATTTTGCTGCTAAGAAGTACGTGAATGAGTCCGTAGAAAAGCCTTTAGATTATTACCACAACAACATTGAAGGACTCATTAATGTCTTAAGCTGTTGCAAACAGTTCAATATTAAACATTTAGTATTTTCGTCTTCGTGTTCGGTTTATGGTAATTCAACAGAGCTTCCCGTTCATGAAGAAGTAGAACTGGCAAAACCAGAAAGTCCTTATGCTCACACCAAATTAATTGGGGAGCAACTCATCAAAGATTTTATAATGACCTACCCCTTAAAGGCAACTTTATTGAGATACTTCAATCCTATTGGGACGCACAAAAGTTTGCATATTGGTGAACGAGCCAAACAAGCTTCACCTAATCTTATGCCTAGAATTATAGGAACAGCACTTGGTCAGTATGAAAGTTTTGAAATTGCAGGCAGTGATTACCCTACTTCAGATGGAACTTGTGTAAGGGACTACATTCATGTAATGGATATTGCCGATGCGCATACGAAAGCTATTAAGTGGTTAGTGGCAGAAACCAACGAAAGTATTTGTGAAGTTTTCAATTTAGGGTCAGGAAATGGAGTATCCGTTTTAGAAATGGTCAAGGCTTTTGAACAAGCCAATCAGCTTAAATTAAACTACAAGCTTTCATCTCGAAGAGAAGGTGATGTTGTTGCAATTTATGCGGATAATAGTAAGGCTAAAAAAGTGTTAGGCTGGGATCCGCAATATTCCTTAGAAGAAATGATGCGCAGTGCATGGGAGTGGGATAAGAAAGTGAATGCTATCTAACTAAACTCAATCTTTTATTCCCAATACTTCGACCCTTTTCAGAGAAATTGAGCAAATAAACACCATTAACTAAATCATCCAAAACTAATATCTGTTGATACAAACGGCGATCAAGGTCATAAGGTTTGAGGAGACTGCCTTTAGTATTATAAATAGCACATTTAAGCACTTTATCTTGAATATTCAACTGCCCGAAGTCAGTTTGTATAACAATGTAGCCCCTCGCTGGGTTTGGATAAACTAAAATATCATTATTACTATTGTAAGATTGAGAAATACCAGAGAGCGTATCTTGAATACTTATTTGTACAGTGTAAGTATCTGTGCGATCACCTCCAGTTACACTTAAAGAAACACCATACAACCCCGTATCGGGAAAAGCATATTGAAATTGATTCGGATTAGCACCACTGGTCCATTCGCTATAAGCATACATTGATACACTATCTAACAAACCCCCACCATCTGAGAAAACCAAGTAACCCGAGCAATAGAATTCACTAAGATTAGAGATATACAATGTATTCCCTATTATACTGTCAATGATTAATGAAGCCTGCGTTGGGTTGTTAGATGTAAAACCATAAGAATCAGTTGTACAAAGCCAAGCATAAAATAAATGATATAGTTACAATACTTTTCAAATCAACTCGGTAAATTAAATAAAATGTACCTCAGGATTAATCACAATTCCGTACTTATCCAAAATGTCTTGTTGAATTTCGGCTGCAAGATTTTTAATGTTATTTCCAGATGCTCCTCCATAGTTCACTAAAACCAAAGCTTGGTTTTTATGCACGCCATACTCTCCGTATGTCTTTCCTTTCCAACCAGCTTGATCGATTAGCCACCCTGCCGGAATCTTAGTTAGATTTTCATCCACCGGATAACTGGGCATTTTAGGATAAGTTTTTTTGAGTTCTTCTACTCTATAATTTTCAATGACTGGATTTTTAAAGAAACTTCCTGCATTTCCAATCTCCGCTGGATTTGGTAATTTCGAACTTCGAATAGCAATAACTGCATCACTTACTTCCTTAATTCCTGGATTAGCAACTTCCATCGTTTTCAAAACTTCTTCAATAGCACCATAACTCACATTTACATTTGGAGTCTTGCTCAATTTAAAAGTTACGGATAGAATGATGTACTTGTTTTTATATGAGTTTTTAAATATACTTTCGCGATAAGCAAACTGACATTGATTTTTATCAAATACCTCAATCTGTTCTTTTTCGATGTTCCAAGCCTCTAGCTCATAGAAAACATCTTTCAATTCCACACCATAAGCCCCAATATTCTGCATAGGTGAAGCACCAATCTTACCAGGAATTAGAGATAGGTTCTCTATACCTGCCCACTCATTACTAATGCAATGCAGCACGAATTCGTGCCAGACTTCTCCACCTAAAGCTTTTACATAGATATCTTCTCCGTGCTCTTTGACTACTTCAATTCCTCTCAAGTTGTTATTCAACACAATTCCCTCGAAATCTTGAGTCAGCAGTATATTACTACCTCCTCCAAGAATCAATCGATTGTTTCTAAAATCAGGTAGGTTTTGCAATGTAGTGAGCTGTGCAAAATCACTTAAGCTTTCAAAATATTTCGCATTCGCATCAATTGCGAAAGTATTGTATTTTTTTAAGGAGAAATTCTCTTCCATAATTAATTCTTTAGCCTATTAAGGCCTGCCTCCGCTTTTTGATGAATACTATTCTCATATTCATAACCATCCAGAGATAAGCAAAGATTGTAATTTTTAACGGCTTGTAAGCGATTCAATTGCTGTTCATATAGAAAGCCTAACAAATACGCTGCATTCGCCCCGTAGTAATAAGGAACATTACGTCCATTTACTATAGTGATTTCATAATACTGAATAGCCTTTGAAAGTTGTTTAGCCTTATCATAAGCACGAGCTAATCGATACAAATATTCAGTTTTATCATAACGATTTTTAAAACTATTCACGGTTTGCGATTGTAATATAACTAAAGCTCTATCTAGGTATTTACCGTCTGTAAGCATTCTTGCTTTCAACAAAATAGGATTAGGTAGCTGTTGATTATCCAATTCTTTTTTTGCTTGCTTATCCGTATCGATTACAGCGCGTCCTTCGTTCGCAACCTTTTGCAAATACCTCTTGTATTTATCCTCATTGCCCTTAATCAATTCATTCCACGCCATCTTATGCCAAGTAGATTTAATATAATCTTCTCCCTTATTTTGCTCAAGGAATTTCTGAAAATATACATTTGCATCACTATCCTGCCTATAAGTCTTTCCCAGACCTAAAAGAAAATCAGTGATTGGAAAAGAGTGGTAGGCTGATTCCTTTGGTCTATTGATTAGAGCAGATATACCTTCATCACAATTATTGCCATAAATTCCAATATGGCCAAAAGAATAGGCATCCATCAGATTAGATTGCGCATTAAAATTATTTGCTTTCAACACTTGCCAAGCGTTATCTGGATCATTTTGAATATGCAGCAACATAAATGCATAAATAGTTGCAGCTTCATGTTGAAAAGGGTGAGCGTTATCTTTCACTGCAATTTTTAACATTTTCATGCCACCTGTAACATCACCACCCAAACCGATAAAGTCCAAGGTCCCTTGATATTGCTGAGGAATACTTCCTAAGATGGCATATAACATCCCCAAACTCTTTTGATTTGGAACAAAGTCTGGAAACTCATTTTGGTTCGCTTCCAACTTCTTTATCGCCTTTTTAAGATCAAAAATTGTGGCAATATATTCGCCAAACTTTATGTGAAGGACAGCCGATTGGGTATGTATTTCGGCTTGAGCATATAAATAATAAGGAGAAGATTTATCCCCACTCTTTAATTCATTAATACGGTTGTCAAAGGTTTTCTTCTTGCCTTCGTAATCACTTACTGAACCAGAGGTATAGACCTCTAAGAAATCTATGTAATTTTCTAAGAATACTGGAATTAAATTATTAGGATTAGCCATGAGCTCTTGACTAATAAATTCCTTCCCTTTCGCCAGTTTTAAAGAAATAATATGCTGATAAGCCTCCTCACATTGCTTGTTGAAATCAAAGCTTTGAGCAGAGCAAACTACACTCGAGGTGAGTAGAAGTAAGAAGAAGAATAGGCGAAAACTAAACACTTGTCAAAAGTAAGCTAAATCATAAAGAATAAAAATAGAATGTCTATCTCAATTTATAGGAAAACGTAACTATGCCCAGTCCTTGGGTGGTATTTCGGTTAATTCCAGAAACATTGGCATTCGAAACTGTGTATGGCTGCTCAAATTGTCTATTGACGTTGTGCTGATAAGCAAAATCAACAGCTACCTTGTCTAGCATGAATCCAAAACCTCCTGAAATAGTGTGTCGCGAATAGTTAAATCCTTCCACCTGAAATTGTTTCCTGATTGGACTATCTGCGTAGTAGTATCCCCCTCGAATTCGGAATTTCTTAATCACTCCTTCAATTCCAACTCTTACACTATGACTAACTTTGTATTTCGCCTTTAGATTTGTATTAATATCATCTGACAATTCTCTGAAATCATTTTCAAAAGTATAGCGCATAGCATTGAACCCAATAGCTTCATAATCTAAGGACAAGAATCCCTTTTCCTTAAAGAATAGACTGGCTCCAACATTTGCTTTCCATGGCAAACGGACTCTATATTGAAAAACGCCTTCGCCCGACTCAATATCGAAATCGTCAAAATCCATATCGCTAGTTAAGTTCGATGAATACCTTTCTGTAAAACTAATTCGCTCTGGAGTATGGAAGGCTCCTCCAATTCTTACCCATCTATTCACCTTATATAAAGCGCCTAACTTAAAGTTAAAACCTAAGCCTTCGGTCTTGTAATCTTCTTTTAATTCGAATTCATTAAAGAAGGTATTGATGTCTGAAATAGCAGCATCCTCTTCGATAAATCTTGACTCTCTGCTGTAATTGATCAAAGGGATACCAACGCTCGCTCCAATAAAAAGTTTATCTAAATAGTTAGTCCCTAAAGCGAGAACCATCTCATTTTTCCCTCCTTTAGAGTCTACATATCTAGTTTGTTGAACAGAATCTAGCACTGGGCTTGTATAATCTAATAGGCTAGAATCATAATTTGCTAAAAACCCATAATAACCTGTATAGGTGTTAAAAGAAACTTGATCTACCGAAGTCTCATTGATAAACTGACCATTATAGACATCCGACATTTCGTTAGCCCAATTCCAAGAGATAGATGATCGAGGAGTCGTATTAAGCGCAGTAATTTTTTCACTACTATTATATTCCCCTAATCTGTTAAATGCAAAACCCACAGTTGCACCTCTAAACATCCCATTTTTACTCGGTTTATTTGTGGCAAAAACCACTCCCAGACTAGGAATAGATGGATTCAATTTGAAATCTGTTTCTTCATTACCCAAATAAGTTGAGCGATTATTTACGAAGTTTACACCTCCCGAAAACTGCGCAATTGAATTTCTATACATACCTACTCCCGCAGGATTATGACTAAAATTCGATAAATCTGCACCAATACTTGAAAATGCTCCTCCAAGGGCTACATATCTAGCTGATCCCGCATAATTATTGAAGGAAAATCTTAAGATATCGGCTTCATAGCCCTGAGCAAAAAGACCTACACTACAAATTGATATTAACCCGATAAAAACAAACTTAAAACTACGACTCATAAATACTTCTTAATTCTTTTTGTACGAAGCTCCCCCACCTTTTGAAGGGCTCACGCTTGGAGAACTAGAGTTGCCTCCGCTTGGTGCTTTGTAAGAATTATTACTAGGCTTATTATATGAATTGCTAGGCGCTTTGTAAGTATTACTACTAGGCTTGTTCACTTTTGTCTTAGTTGGCGCCTTATACACGTTAGAACTCGGTTTATTTACATTGGTATTACTAGGAGCTTTATAAACATTAGTACTTGGTTTATTTACATTAGTATTGCTAGGTGCCTTATAAACATTCGTATTTGGCTTGTTGATTTGAGAACTACTGGGCGTCTTCACGGAATTAGAAGGCATGTTGTAATTATCATATTGCGACGAAGAAGATTTAACCCCATTCGATGGTGCTTTCACATTAGCATTATTATATGGGTTGTATTGTACATTTCCATTAGCAGGTGATTTCACATTGCCGTTAATTGTATTGCTAGGTGATACCACATTTACATTCGCTGGCGATTTCACATTACCGCTATTTGACGGCGTATATTGAATTGGATTGTTTCCTTTACTTGGAGTCTGTGCACTTCCGTTTGATGGTGATTTTATTATATACTCATTCGAAGGGACCTTTACCGCACTTGATTGCGAAGGAGAATATGAACCTCCCACATTAGCTTGTTTAACTCCATTTCCACTAAGCGTAGCAGATGGTGTTTTTACCACCGGTAAATTAACCGATACTTGAGAAGGAGATTTATCCTTGATTGTATAGCTACCTGCTACTCCTTGAGGAGCTTTTCCATCTAGTTGAGGTTGTTTAATAGTTGTACTTCCACCTGTGCTAGCAGATGTAGTTCTTGGACCGTAATACGTGTTTTCACTTCTATAGCCGTTACCATAGTAACCATAACCCCCGCACCAAGGGTTACTTACTCCGTAATTCGGATTTCCCCATGGATCATTCCAATTGTTATTGTACCCATGATGATGATGACCGTAACCAGCATTCCCGCCCCAAGGATTGTAGTTATAACCGCCCCATTGATTCCAGCCCCAATTATTATATCCATAATAGTTATTGAAGCCCCAATTATTGTACGCATAAGGATTCCATCCGAAATTGCCTTGATAAACATTAATACTTACTACAGGTCTATTCCAGCCCCAATTATTCCAGCCCCAATTGTTGCCATACATTAAATACGGGTTGTAAAAATTGTTATAGGTGTAATAATCAGTATAATAGTAATTATAGTAACTCAAACCAACTGATGGCTGATAGTACCTTCTTAGTTTTTTTGAGTATTCGTAATCTTCATCATAATTATCATTGTAATAATTATTCGTTACATAAGTATCTCCATCCTCATCGTAATAGCTTTCGCTATAGGAAGATTCTTCATTAGGAGAATCATAATCACTGTAGGAACTATTAGAATTCCAGTTATCTTGTGATGAATCATAATATACGTCATCAAACTGAGCGTTTGAGTCAATAGGAATAAGCCAGCTTAGGGTGAAAGCAAATAAGAATTTCATTAAATTATTCATGGCATATATTTTTATAGTGGTTAAAGACGGCAAAAATTTTAATTTCTTTACTTTTGCCATCATAAATATAACAAATAGCATACCAAATAAATTCCGATGAGTAAAGGTTTAACAAAGCGAAAGGACGATTATTCCCAATGGTACAATGAACTTGTATTAAAATCAGGCCTTGCTGAACACAGTGATGTTCGCGGTTGTATGGTTATCAAACCTTATGGTTTTGCAATCTGGGAGTTAATGAAAGAAGCTTTAGACAAGCGTTTTAAAGAGACAGGGCATGTAAATGCATACTTTCCTTTATTCATCCCAAAAAGTTATTTGAGTAAAGAAGCAGAGCACGTTGAGGGTTTTGCAAAAGAATGTGCCGTAGTTACTCATTATCGATTAAAAAACTCTCCTGACGGGAAAGGCCTAATTGTTGATCCTGATGCTAAATTGGAAGAAGAACTTATTGTTCGACCCACTTCAGAAACAATCATTTGGAATTCTTACAAGAATTGGATTCAATCTTATAGAGACCTTCCATTACTAATTAACCAATGGGCCAACGTGGTAAGATGGGAATTAAGAACTAGGTTGTTTCTAAGAACTTCTGAATTCTTATGGCAAGAAGGGCATACTGCTCATGCTTTACAGCAAGAAGCTATTGATGAAGCAGAAAAGATGCTGGATGTTTACGCTGAGTTTGCAGAAAACATGATGGCCATGCCTGTAATCAAAGGATTAAAAAGTGCGAATGAACGTTTCGCTGGTGCAGTAGAGACTTATTGCATTGAGGCCTTGATGCAAGATGGTAAAGCATTGCAAGCCGGTACTAGTCATTTTCTTGGGCAGAATTTTGCCAAAGCTTTTGATGTGAAGTTTGCAGATAAAGAAGGGAAAGAGGAATATGTATGGGCAACATCTTGGGGAGTTTCCACTAGATTAATGGGCGCATTAATAATGACTCATAGTGATGATGAAGGTTTAATCCTTCCTCCTAAACTAGCCCCCTTTCACGCTGTAATTATCCCATTCTTCTTGAAGAACAAACCGGAGATTAATGATCAGTTGATGGAGAAAGCACAGCAAATGGCTGAGGATTTAAGAAAAGCTGGAATGCGTGTTCAAATTGACGATGATGAAACTAAACGTCCAGGATTTAAATTTGCTGAATATGAACTTAAAGGATATCCAACTCGAATTGTAATTGGTCCAAGAGATTTAGAAAATGGAACAGTAGAAATAGCTAGAAGAGATACTAAAGAAAAAGAAACTCAGTCTAGCGAAGATATTGTAGGAACAATTAGTGGTTTGTTGAAAGATATTGAAAACAATCTACTTACGAGAGCTCAAGAACATCGCTCAAGCAATACTCATCAAGCAAGTAATATTGCTGAATTCAAAGATGTATTAGAGAATAAGGGTGGATTTATTGTAGCGAACTGGGATGGAAGTTCCGAAACAGAAGAAAAAATAAAAGAAGAAACAGGCGCAACTATTAGGTGTATTCCTCTAGACGATAATGTGCCAACTGGACCATGTGTTTATTCTGGTAAGGAAGCAAAACATAAAGTTATTTTTGCTCGAGCCTATTAAGCATTGAACTTATGGATTTTATAGTTTGTTTCCTAAGAAATTGAATATATGAAAAATACGAATCTAGAACAAATTGGACTTCACTTAAAAGGGAAAGGGAACCTTAAGCAAAAGGTTTATCAAAAAACACTTTCCGTTTTTGATGAATTAAAAGAGGTTATCGAACAACATTCGAAAGACCTTAACAATATGTGTAAGGAAGATTTGTTTGATATAAAGTATAGCGAAAATGGGAAATTTGAAGCTGAGCTGCAATTTGCCGGAGATGTTTTAACTTTTAACATGCACACGAACGTTTTTAATTTTCCAGATGAGTTTTTTATTCACCAATCTCCCTATGTACTTGAAGATGAAAATAGAAAGTATTGTGGAATGATTGAAGTGTATAATTTCCTTGCTGACTCTTTTAAATATTCGCGTTATGGTGATTCGGGCTATTTAGTAGCTCGGATTTTCATTAATCATGAAGGTCATTTTTTCATAGAGGGTGAAGATCAATTAGGCTTCTTATTTAAAGACTTCGACAATCTAGTTATGAACAAGGATGTCCTAGCTTTAGTTATTGAACAAGCTATGATTTTCTCTATTGATTTTGATTTATGGGTGCCTCTGTATCAAGAAATTAAAGAAATTACTGTAGGAGAACGAATTCAACAAACTGGAACGATAACGCATAAAACAAGTAAGCGTTTAGGGTTTGCTTTTAGTAATGAAGAGAGAATTGTAGACTAACTAGCTTAGATTATGGCTCTCATCTACCAAAACTCCTTAGGACTTCTTCCTGAAAATATGATGGAAGAATTTTTTGTTGCTTGGCCAAATCCACCTTCAATGCAAACATTGTTTGCCATACTTAAAAATAGCGCATAAATCACAATGGCTATCCAGAATCAAAAAGTGATAGGCTTCATTAATGCGATTTCAGATAAAACTTTATCCGCGTATCTCCCCTTAATTGAAGTCCTGCCAAGCTATCAAAAACAAGGTGTAGGAAAAAATATTAGCTGAACATATGGACGAGCAACTCAAGCATTTGTAAATGGTTGAGTTGTGACGACGATCTAATAAGTTTTTATTCGGCTCTAGGGTTTTTGAAAAGTAATGCGATGATTAAAAGAAACCATAAATCTTTGAACTAGTCAAAGAGCGGATCTACTGAATATCTGGAACAGAATTCGCTTCTTTCCTTTTTGTAAATTTTCGTACAAACTTATACAAGAAGAATAAAATCAATCCAACAAAGAATATCGCGATTACCGGAGCGAAGATTGCTAAAAACAGCATCATAAGAGAAGCTCCAAGTCAGCATGGGACTTATATCAGTTAAGCTTGCCGCTATAACTCCGGTTATGGCAATTGCTGCTAAATGCACCGCTGCAGTTTCCAACAAGTTATCTATCCATGGAATATAGTATGCTCCAATTTCCAAAACTGCGGCAATTCCCAAAGCAATCATGGCAGGAAAAGCGCCGACCAAGCAAAGGATTAACCAAGAGGCACTACCCCAAAATAATTAGCCACACTTAAAGCTATCAAAGGCATAAAAACTCTAAATTCTACTGCGGCAAACAATCCGACTCCTAAAAAAATGCTTAAAATAATACTTGTATCCATCATAATGTTTAGCCTAAATACATGCCTATTCATAAAAAAGCCCAATTTTGAATGTCAAAATTGGGCTTCTCGTAAGTATTTATTTGCTTATAGTTGCTTTACAACTTCGTAATCTGGAACTAATATTCTTCCACAATGCTCACAAATAATAATTTTCTTTTGATCATCAATGTCAATTTGAACTTGAGGTGGGATAGTTGCATGGCAGCCACCGCATGAATCTCTTTCTACACTTACTATAGCTAAACCATCTTTATATGCTTTACGAATACGATCGTAAGCTTTTAATAATGACTCTTCAACTTTTCCACGTGCTTTTTCAGATTTAGTCACCAATGACTTTTCTTCAGCATCAGTTTCCTTAGTAATACGCTCTAGTTCTTCTTGCTTCTCTTTCAATTGCTCGTCAAAACCAGCAACTTTTGCTTTACTTTCATCAAAGTAAGCTTTCTTGCTATCCAAGTTTTCTTTAGCATGTCTGATTTTCTTTTCAGCTAATTGAATCTCTAGCTTCTGCATTCCAACTTCTTTAGTCAATGCGTCAAATTCACGACTATTCTTTACATTATCCATTTGCTTCTCATACTTGCTGATTAGCTCATTAGATTTTTTTATTGAAATTTCTCTACCGCTTAATTCTTCTTCAACTTCCTTAATCTCATCATCGATTTTACCAATACGAGTATTAAGACCTGCTAACTCATCTTCTAAGTCCTCAACTTCCATTGGAAGCTCACCTTTTAGAGTCTGAATTTTATCAATTTTTGTATCAATCTTTTGAAGATTGTTCAAGGCTCCCATTTTTTCCGCTGCTGTAAGTTCTTTCTTTGCCATCTGTATTTATATAAAATAGTTTACTGGATTTGTGTTTATTTCCGTCAAAAGGAATGCAAAATTACGAAATTTTTTGTTCAAATTCTCTATTAAAAGCTCGGAAGTAAATTGTTCACTTTCGTAGTGCCCGACATCTGCTATAATCAACTGATTATCAGCATCAAAAAATTCATGGTACCTAAAATCACCTGTTAAAAAAACATCTGCATTTTTTCGTTTCGCCAAGGAAAGCAAAAAACTTCCAGACCCGCCACATAATGCAACTCGCCTTATTTTATCCTTTACAAAAGTGGTGTGTCGTACAACAGGCACCTGAAATTCCTCCTGAAGCATTTTAAAAAATTGTGAAACCTCCAGTTCTTTAGGGAGAACTCCAATCATTCCTGCACCTATTTCATTATGTACATTTTTCAATTCAATAACATCATAAGCGACCTCTTCATAAGGATGTTCATCTTGCATAGCGCTTAGCACCTTACTCAACCTATAATTTTCCACCAAAACCTCCACTCTGGCTTCTTTTACTTTTTCTAGTTTATTAAGCTCTCCTATAGCGGGCTTACTACTTGAATTCCCTTTAAACGTCCCCTCACCTTCATGTGAAAAACTAGCTTCACTATAATTACCAATTCGACCAGCACCAGCCTCAAACATGGCTTGCAATACCTTCTTCTTTGCATTCAATGGGACAAAGCACACTACTTTCGAAAGGCAATTCATTTTAGGAGATAAAATTTCCACATCCTCGAGCCCTAACTTATCCGCAATCTTTTTGTTAACGCCATCATTAACATTATCTAGGTTGGTATGGATAGCATAGATTGCTATATCATTCTTAATCGCTTTGATGACCGTTCTCTCCACGTAATTTTTGCCATTCAGTTTCTTGATGCCACTAAATACAATAGGATGATGAGCAATAACCAAATTTGCCCCTTTTTGAATAGCTTCATCAATAACTTCTTCGATGGCATCCAAACAAACAATGGCTTTCGTAAACTCTTGTTTAGCGTCACCAACAATCAAACCAGCGTTATCATAACTTTCTTGTAAAGCTGGAGGGGCTATTTCTTCCAAAAAATTAATAAGCTCTTGTATAATCATAAAAGTAAATTTACTGAGATTTTATGAGGTTTCTAAGGAAGTAATTGTCTAAAGACGAACAAACTTTATCTTTGAATCGTTAAATGAATAAATAAACAACAGATAAATGAATTTACAACATGGCGATAAAGCACCTAGCTTTGAAGCAATAGATCAAAATGGGGCCACCATCAGCTTGGATCAATTTAAAGGAAAAAAGAAAATCCTTTACTTCTATCCAAAAGACAACACACCGGGATGCACCGCAAATGCATGTAACTTTAGGGACCATTTTAGCGAACTCCAAGATATGGGATTCGTTGTTATTGGTGTAAGCAGTCAAGGTGAAAAATCGCATTTAAAATTCATTGATAAATACGACCTTCCGTTCTCCTTAATTGCAGACACCGATTTGACTGTACATCATGCTTATGGAGTCTGGGGTAAGAAAAAATTTATGGGCAGAGAATATGATGGAACACATCGAACAACTTTCCTTATTGATGAGAATGATAAGATAATTGAGGTTATTTCAAAAGTAAAAACCAAAGCGGCAACTGAGCAGATTAAAGAGCTATTGAGTCAATAGTTGTTCAGTACTTGCTCCATTTTTATTAGTTATACTTAGAAAGGTGTGGATAGAAATGCTTTTGTAATATTTAAAAGCATTTATCTTTGCATCTGTTGAAGGCGTGTTAAACCTATTTGTGCTTATCATGCCGGGTAAAGACCAAAGATTAAATGGACGAAATCAATCAGAACGAAGATAATTCAGCGCAGAATCCAAGTAATGTAATCAAGGTAGATGGAATGTACCAAGATTGGTTCTTGGACTATGCCAGTTATGTTATTCTTGAGCGTGCCGTTCCACTTATCAATGACGGGATGAAACCCGTTCAAAGAAGAATCTTGCATGCCATGAAGGAAATGGATGATGGTCGTTTTCATAAAGTTGCGAATATCATCGGTCAAACCATGCAATATCACCCACACGGGGATGCCGCCATCGGCGATGCATTAGTCAAGCTAGGACAAAAGAACTTATTGATTGATTGCCAGGGAAACTGGGGAGATGTTCGAACTGGCGATAGAGCTGCAGCGCCAAGATATATTGAAGCTCGTTTAACCAAGTTCGCCTTAGATGTTCTTTTTAATAAAGAAACCACGGATTGGCAACTATCATATGATGGTAGAAAAAATGAACCTCTTGCTTTGCCAGCTAAGTTTCCTCTTTTACTTTCTCAAGGAGTGGAAGGGATTGCTGTAGGTCTTTCTACTAAAATTCTTCCACATAATTTCATCGAGCTAATTCAAGCTTCTATCAAAATCTTAAAAGGTAAAAAAGTAACAATTTACCCTGATTTCGATACTGGAGGGTATGTAGATGTCAATGATTACCATGCGGGTAAGCGAGGTGGTAAAGTGAAAGTTAGAGCGAAAATTGAAGTAAGCGATAAGAAGTTTTTAAAGATTAAAGAAATCCCATTCGCGACCACCACATCTTCCTTAATTGACTCAATCATTAAAGCTGGGGATAAAGGAAAAATTAAAATTAAAAAGATAGTCGACAATACCGCTAAGGACGTCGAAATAGAAATAGAATTGCAAGCAGGCGTTTCTCCTGATGTGACTATTGATGCGCTTTATGCTTTTACACAATGTGAACAAAGTATTTCACCGAACGCTTGCGTAATTATCAATGATAAACCGCATTTCTTGAGTGTTGAAGATATACTTCAAACCTCCACAGAGAACACCAAGGCTTTACTTAAAAGAGAGTTAGAAATTAAGCAAACTGAGCTTAATGAAAAATGGCACATGTCTTCTCTTGAGAAGATTTTTATTGAGCATAGAATTTATCGAGATATAGAGGAAGCTGAAACTTGGGAAGAAGTAATTCAAAACATCTATACCGGTCTTTACAAATTCATTTCTACCCCTTCAAAGCCTAGTAAAGATAAGGATGCCATAAGCTTGATTCGAGATCTCACGGATGAGGATATTGCTAAGCTTACAGAAATAAAAATAAAACGAATTTCCAAGTTTGATTCATTCAAAGCGGATGAGTACATCAAGAATTTGGAAAAAGAATTAGAAGTTGTTGCTCATCATTTGGCAAACTTAACAGATTATGCGATTGCCTATTTTGACAACTTGTTAACGAAGTATGGTAAAGGGCAAGAGCGAAAAACTGAAATTCGCAACTTTGAAAACATCGAAATCAGCCAAGTAGCTGCAATCAACTCCAAATTGTACGTCAATCGTGCTGAAGGATTTATTGGCTTTGGATTGAAAAAGGACGATTTTGTCTGTGATTGCAGCGATATTGATGATGTAATTATCTTTCGAAAAGATGGTGCTATGGTCGTCTCTAGAATCGAAGACAAAAAATTCGTGGGGAAAGATATCCTTCATGTAGCAGTCTGGAAAAAAGGCGATGAACGAACCATTTACCACTTGATCTATGCCAACCTCCCAGATGGTAAGAATTATGTAAAAAGATTTGCTGTAACATCGATTACCAGAGATAAAGAGTACCCGCTTACTAAGTCGGATAAGGCTAAAGTAATTTACTTTGCTGTTCACCCAAATAGCGAAGAAGAAATTGTAAGCATACAATTAAGTGCAAACGCAAAAGCCCGTCAAAAACAATTCGATTATGACTTTGGGGAATTATCGATAAAGGGAAGAAATTCTGCAGGTAATGTTATTACTAAGTACCCTATTCGAAAGGTAGAACAAAAATCCTTAGGTGCATCAACCTTAGGTGGTGTAGATATTTGGATAGACCAAACTGTGGGTCGTTTAAACAAAGATGAACGGGGTGATTACTTAGGAAATTTCAATACTGGAGATCAAATATTGATTGTTTTTAAAGCAGGCGAATATGAGTTGACTAATTTTGAGTTATCCCATCGATATGATATGGCGAACATTCTCCTAGTAGAAAAATATCAAGAAGAACGCGCAATTTCTTGCATCTACTATGATGGTGAATCAAAGGAGCATTATGTAAAGAGATTCCATATAGAAACTAAAAGTGAAGGACAAAAATTTCACTTTATTACTGATCATAAAAGATCCAGCATTGCAGTCGTTTCTTCAGAAGATCAAGCCACAGTTCAGTTCAATGTTTTAAAAGGAAAGAGTAAAGAAAAAATAGAAGAACAAGTAGATCTTCATGAGTTTATTGATGTAAAAGGGTGGAAAGCACTCGGCAACAAATTAAGCGCTTATCCAATTAGTGGGAAAATCAAATTACTTGAAGTCGAGAAACCAGTAATACCTGAAGAAAAGGAGCCTGAAAAAGTAATCCCTGACCCAGTTGAGGAAGCGGAGGTTATAGATCAAACAGAAGTCAAGCTTGAAAAAGAGCCAATTAAGGCTGAACCAAAATCTGAAGAAAAACCTGATGCAAAGGACTCTGACAAATTCAAACCAGGCGACACCTTAGAGTTTAACTTTTAGTCTATTCCAAAATTATTTTTCCGTTAATTATAGCTACCTTTCAGTATGACAATTTTAGAATGGATAGGTATCATAGCTCTAGTATACCTCGGCATTTGTTTGATTTTTTACTACACTCAAGAACTTTTTCTATTCCATCCTGAAAAATTAGACTTGGATTTTAAATATCAGTTTGAATATCCACATTACGAATTTTTTCTTGACACAGAAGATGATGAGCTAATTAATGGCTTACATTTTCAATTACCCAAAAGCAAAGGGGTCGTTTTCTATTTCAAAGGAAATACGCGAAGTATTAAAGGATGGGGAAAATATGCAAGAGATTTTTTAAGTAAGGGTTTCGATTTCTTTGTAATTGATTATCGTGGTTTTGGAAAATCAACAGGTAAACGTTCCGAAAGGAATATTGAATTAGACACTCAGATAGCTTATAAATATCTTAAGAAATTTTATGCGGAAAGCGATATCATAATCTACGGAAGAAGCATCGGTTCCGGATTCTCTGCTAGTTTAGCAGCTAGTAATCATCCTAAAAAGTTGATTTTAGATTCGCCATATTACAGTATGTATCATCTAATCAAAATGTACCTTCCTTTTTTACCCGTTGCCTCCATTTTAAATTATCACATTCGGACCGATCAGCATATTCAAAATGTGAAGTGCCCTATTTTCATTATTCATGGCACAGATGATAAACTTATCCCATATCGACATGCCCTTAAGCTAAGTCAGTTGAACAAGAGAAGTCATTTAATCCGTATTAAAGGTGGAAGGCATAACAATTTGCCCAAACATTCAGCTTATCATCATACCGTATATGAAATACTTAACGACTCTTTTGAAGAGACCTCCATCTTTGATGAGTTATACTAAATTATTCTAAATTCCTTATATTTATTACTCAAACCTAGACCTATGAAAAAAATACTCTTTTTGATCATACCCGCTTTACTAGTGTTTAGCTCTTGTAAGAAAGATTACGCCGTAGAGCGTTCAATAGTTATAGACGCACCTGCTGATGTGGTCTGGCAACAAGTGAAATATTTTGAGAATTGGCAACATTGGTCTCCTTGGTACGCCAAAGATTCCACCATGGAATGGATGCTTTCCGGAACTGACGGAGAAATAGAAAGTGGCTATTCTTGGACGAGTGAAAACTCAGGTGCTGGAGAAATGAACATGACCAGTCTTATAGAAGGAGAAGAAGTAAAGTATCACACCCATTTCTTAGACCCTTTTGAAAGCGAATCTGACGGATATGTTCAAGTAGCAGAAATAGAAGGAGGAACAGAAGTTAAATGGGGATTTCATGGTCAACTAAAGGGCATCGCTGCTTTGTTTATGAATATGGACAAAATGGTAGGTCCTGATTTTGAGGAAGGTCTTGAGTTATTAAAATCTCATGCAGAAAACATTCCAGCTGAAGCTCCAAGCATGCAGGTAAAAGAAATAGACATGACCGAGAAGCATTATGTTGCGATTCGAGAAGAGACTGATATTACTGAAATTCAATCTTTTTACGCAAACAATTATATGAAAATTATGGAATCTGGAGTAACCATGGAAGGTGGAATGCCCTCTGGCTTATACTTTACCTGGGATATGGAAAATATGCGTACTGACCTTGCAGCAGCCATACCTGTGGTCTCTGGAACAAAAGCACCTGAGGGAACTACAATAATTACTATACCCGAATCGAAAGCCGTTATGGTTGATTACTATGGCGCTTATGAAGGCTTAGCAGAAGTTCATGGGCTTATTGAGGGTTACCTAATTGCTAATGAGCTAGAATATGTTGGACCAGCTATTGAAGAATATATAACTGACCCTGAAGCCGAAAGCGACCCAAGAAAATGGAACACTAAAGTTACCTATCCTATAAAATAGCTTAAGGTTTTAGCCAAAGACTTATTGCCATAATCGTGACGGCAATAACCATAAACCATTTAATATACTTCTGGCCAGAACCTGTAGACCATCTGCTGGCCCACCATGCACCAATAGACATACTCACGGCTAAGGCTAATCCGTACAATAGATTAATTTGTCCATCATAAGCAAATATCGCTATAGCAGATAAGGTATAGATAAACATAATCGTAGCTTTTGCTACATTAGCCTGAAGTAAGGTGTATCTATTTATGAAGCTCAATGCAGCCATAATAAACAACCCGGTTCCTGCTTGAATAAAACCACCATATATACCTGTTAAGAACAACGCAATAATAGCCATGATCTTGTGTTTTTTACCTAATCGGAGGATGAGCTGTTCACCATCTTTAAGTTTAAGCGAAGGATTAACCAAAGTCATTAAGACTACCAATACCATCACAATTGCTAGAATTTTATTAAATATACCATCGGGTATTTCAAGTGCAATTTTCGAACCGATTATAGCTCCGAAAAGCGCAGCTATTCCTAAATAAATACCAAAGCTTCCTGGGCTCTGCCCTTTACTTTGATATCCTCCAATAGCCGTAGCGTTTTGAAATAGAATGGCTATCCGATTAGTGCCATTTGCCATGGTAGAATCAAGCCCTAAAAAAATCAACAAAGGCATGGTTAACAATGAACCACCTCCAGCCATAACATTAATAATACCCGCCACGAATCCAACTACAAGAACAAGTATTATATGCCAAAAATCCATAGAACAAAGTTATGTGATTATCTTTACATCAAGAGAAGTAATCTCAATATGAAGAAGACCGTTTTAATAGCAGGAGCAAGTGGCTTAGTTGGAGGACATTTATTAGACCTCTTACTAGATGAAAATAGCTTTGATTCGGTTTATAGTCTGGTAAGAAAATCAAGTGGGAAAGAGCATCCAAAGCTAAAGGAGCGCATTTTTGATTTTAACAATGAAGAAAGCTATTCCAACATTCCAAACGTAGACCAAGCATTTTGTTGTTTGGGCACCACCATTAAAAAAGCCGGTTCTCAAAAAGCCTTTAAAAAGGTAGACTTCCATTTCCCTCTACAACTTGCCAAAGCCCTTAAAGTCAATGATTGCAAATCCTATCATGTTGTTACAGCTTTAGGAGCAGATGCGCAATCAACTATCTTCTATAACCAGGTAAAAGGAGAATTAGAAAAAGAATTGCAAGCATTACATTTTCAATCCTTAAACATTTACCAACCTTCACTTCTTTTAGGGAATCGAAAAGAAAAGAGATTTGGGGAAAAATTAGCGATGACCTTTATGCCGCCTTTAGAGTTTTTACTTCAAGGGAAATTAAAGAAATATCGCAGTATTCAAGCGAATGATGTAGCTAAAGGAATGCTAGCCGTTGCAAAAAACAAACATATAAAATATCAAACCATAGAGTCGGATGAGATTAAAGAATTGGCTAATAGCCTTATCAATAATTAGTTGCTTTTACATACAAGCACAACAACAATATGTAAATAATGATACTAGTGATTTTTTGAAAATCCTCCTTGTCGGAGATTTAACAATCAATCAGCAAATTCTTGATGCTTCATACATTCCAAGTAAGGATCAGTATGATTTTCAATACATTTTTCATTATATCCGCCCTCTGCTAAATTTGGGCGACATTGTTGTAGGTAATTTGGATAACTCCTTTGCTCAGTCAGACGACTATTTGGAATCTGGGCTCAAGTCTATTCCAGATGAGTATGGAATAGCATTAAAATATGCAGGATTTAACCTTTTGATGAATGCTAATAGAAGCGCAGTTCATCAGGAATTAGATGATTGGAAGGCGAACAAAGAATTTTTAAATGATATTAATATAACTCAAATAGGCTCTTTTGAACACGAAGAAGATCGATATGAGAGAAATCCCACGATTATAGAAAAATACGGAATTAAGATAGCCTTCCTTAACTATATAGAAGGGCTGCCTTACTACCCCGAGCTATCTCCTCTAGTTAATGGAGCTAAAGAGGAAATTATTAAAAGAGATTTATTACTAGCTAAAAACCGGGGTGCCGATTTTACCATAGTCTATATGAATTGGGGGGAAGAATACGAATCTTCTCCAAATAAAACACAAGTAAAATTAGCAGATTTGTGCATCCAAGAAGGCGCTAATATTGTAGTTGGCTCCAACCCACGTGTGGTTCAAGATGTAAATGTGAGCGACCACGTGATTAATGGGTATCTAACAAATAGAATTATCGCTTATTCCTTAGGTGATTTTGTAAGCACCAAAGCTTCTCCAATAAACAACAGCGCTTGTATACTGGAGGTTATTGTAGAAAAAAATAAAAGTTCAGGCGTTGCATTTACAAAAGATGTAGGATACATACCAACTTTCAGCGGGATGTACGATAATGGAGGTCTGGCTAAATACGCTATTATGCCCGTGTCTCAAGTAGAAAAAAACAATCTTTCCGTACCTATTTCAGTTTCCGAAAGGCAATGGATGAGTGGTGCTTCGGAACAAGTAAGACATAAGTTTAGCGGAGAATTAAAAGAAGTAGAATACGAGTTAAGTGATGCCATAATAGATGACGTTGCAGAAGTGCTCACCGTAACTCGCAGACCATTGAACGAAAGCAAAGAATTCACTCTAGAAGTTAACAACCATTTACTGTTAGCACTTGGTGGCTTTCTAGAAGAAGAGGAAAGGAATGAAACAACTTCAAGCACCCCTATTTTCTACGAGGGGATTACCTATAAAGTTCAATTCCTAAGCTTGAGAAGAGAAATACCAATAGACGTCAATTATTACGACCACTTAAAAGATTATGAAACCTATTTTGACGATGATTATTTCCACTATGTAATTGGCAATTTTAAAAATCTTAAACAAGCCAATGACTTTTGTTTAGATGTTAAAAGAAATGGGCATAAATATGCGTACGTGGTTCCTTTTGAAAACGGTATAAAAAAAGCTAACTAATTATATACAAGGAATGAATTGTTTAATTGACCAAGGCAATACAAAAACTAAAATCTACTTTATAGAAGAAGAAAAGATTGTGCAGTCGTACGCTTTTTTCAATGATGAAGAACAAAACATCCAACTTGTTTTACAATCAAGTGAGTTTAAACAAGGCATCTATTCAAGCTCTTCTAGCATTCCCGATTTCATAAAGGAAGAACAGTTTTTAATTCTTACAAAAGATACTCCAATCCCTATTAACTTAAATTACCATACACCAGGAACTCTAGGTACGGATAGAATAGCATTAGCCGTAGGAGCCAACTACTTATATCCAAACAGAAGCTCATTGATTCTAAGTGCAGGAACCTGTATAACTATCGATTTAATCGACAAAGAAGGCGTTTTTCAGGGTGGAATAATTACTCTTGGTCTTGATATGAGAAGAAAGGCCTTGCACAATCAAACAGCAAATCTTCCGTTAATTGAACAGCAGAAACCAACTCATATTCCTCTTGTGGGAAAGACAACATTAGAAAGTATGCAAAGCGGGGTTTTTAACGGAGCCTTGAACGAAATCAGTGCGACTATAGAGCGCTTCAAGGCTATTTATCATGATTTAACAGTAATAATAACTGGTGGAGATGCTTATTTGTTTGAATTCCACCTGAAAAATGAGATATTTGCGCAACAAAATTTACAAGCCATTGGCTTGAACCGAATCTTATTATACAATGCAGATTAAGTTTTCATCTATTTTTAGCCTCCTTACACTGTCTTTGATAGCCGTAAGTTTACAGGCACAGACATTTTCTCCTCAAAGCCAATTTGGTTTGGGTAATATGCACAGCCCAACATTTGCTACAAATAAAGGAATGGGAGGAATCGCAGCTGGATTTCGCAGTTCTCGAGATATTAATTATCTCAATCCGGCTTCTTACTCTGCGCTTACATTTACCACTTTCGACATTGGTCTTCACTTGAATGGGAACGTTGTTTCTGATAGTGCTCGATTAACCGATGGAGCTAACGGTGGAATAAACCATGTAGCTCTTGCATTTCCAATCATGCAAAGAAAATGGAGCATGGCTGTTGGTCTTCTTCCATATTCTTTCAAAAATTACACCTACAATTCTGATATAGTGGAAGATGGGATTAGCTATAATTATCAGCAAAAAGGAAGCGGATCAACCTATAAACTTTTTTGGGGTAATGGCGTACAAATTAAAAACCTTAGTCTAGGTATGAATACCAATTTCCTATTTGGGGAATTAGATGAATCAGAAAACATTTTGTTTGCAGATTCAATTGGTAACATCAACACAAGCAAACATAGTACAGTCAGTTTAAAAGACCTTAGTTTTGATTTCGGTATCCAATATCAAGTCAAAATTAACAAACTTGAAAATGAGAATAAAGACCGTGAAAGCATCTATATGACGGTTGGAGCTTATGGTTCTCCATCATATAAAATAAGAAGTTTCTCTTCTAAATATTCAAACTCAAGCTTCACAAGTGTATTCACTAATGAGGAAGTAGCCATAGATTCTGCAAGTGGTGGCGTTTATGATTTGAAAGAACAAACCATTCTTCCCGCTTATTTTGGTGCTGGAGTTACTTTTGGAAATGAAAATAGATGGACAACTGGCGTAGATTTCCATTTCGAAAATTGGAAAAAATTCTCAAGCCCTTTAAATAATCTTAGTCTCGATAATGAATGGCATGTGAAAGTTGGCGGAGAGATTAAGCCCAACTATAAGAGCAAAAAATACGGTAGCAATGTGAGTTATCGAGTGGGTGCACACTTTGGGAAGTCTCGCGTAGTATCTAATAACATTGGTGTTCCTGAGTTTGGCACGACATTTGGACTTGGTTTACCGTTCGGAAAGACTTCGGGCAACTATCAATCATATAGTAAGTTAAACCTTACAGTAGAAATAGGAAGAAGAGGAATAGTTAGCGATGTAGCAGTAAAAGAAAACTATTACAAAGTAACATTAGCCTACTCTTTAAGTGATCGATGGTTTATTAAAAGAAAATTTGATTAAAATTAGAAAGATGAAAACGATAAAACACCTAGTACTGAGTATACTTACTCTTACAAGCCTTCAAGCTTTCGCTCAAGATGATCCAGCTAGAGTGCAAGCAATTGCCGATGCTACAACCATAAATTGTGGTTCTCCTCATTGGGGGCCAGATAGTTTGAAAGCGATTCAAAACTATTCACTTTATCGTGAATTCAAAAAACAAGGAGATAGCCAAGAAGACTTAGCTACTAAAGTAAGGTATTACAAAGATGCTTATAAAGGATGGAAATACATTTATGTAAACGCTCCAAGTGCCAGAGAAACGCCACATCTTGATGGGTATGATATTTTTAAAGCCTACTCTGAAGCAGCTACTGATGAGAGTGTTAAGAACGCCTACATCGATTCTATGCTTGCGATATATGACATCAGACTAAAGTGCTTTGGTGAAACTGCTGACTTAACCATGAGAAAATCTTTCGCTTGGTATAGCAATAAAAATAAAGGAAATGAAGCCTATGTATTTAACTTGTTCAATAAAACAGTTGAATTGTTTGACTCAGAAGAAGGAACTTCTAAATTAAATATTAGTCCTGCCTTCCTTGCACCTTGGATGATTATGGCAATCAAAGCTAACAAAACTGCTAAAGCAATTGATGAAGAAGCTGTATTTGACATCTTTGACCAAATAAATGAAATTGCTGATCACAATATGTCAGAGGGAAATAGTGTTGGGAAATATAAAGGAACTGCTGATAAGTGTTTTGAGTACATGGAAAAGTATGGTTACCTAGATCCTGAAACAATTGGAGCAATGGCTGAGAAAAAATATGCCTCTAATCCAACTGATTTAGGAACTCAAGTTAAAGTGTATAAAATGCTGAAAGCAGCAAAATTGTACGATAACCCAATCTTCTTTGAAGTTGCTGAAAAAGTATATCAGCAACAACCGAGTTCAGCTTTGGCAACATTCCTAGCTAAACGTGCAAGTGGAAATGGTAGCTATTCAACTGCTATTCAATACATGCAAGAAGCTAATGAATCAGAAACTGATGACAATGCAAAAGCAGATAATTTGTTAACAATTGCTCAATTTTATCAAGCTAAGGGCGACTTTAGTTCTGCTCGTTCGTATGCAAACAAAGCAGCAGCAATGCGTCCAGGATGGGGAGATCCTTATATCTTGATAGGTAGATTGTATGCATCTAGTGGCTCAAAGTGCGGAAGTGGTGCAGGATGGGATAGTCAAGTAGTAGTTTGGGCAGCAATAGACATGTGGTCAAAAGCGAAAAACATTGATCCTTCAGTTTCTACTAAAGCTCAAAACTTGATTAACAAATACTATCAATATATGCCATCAAAATCTGATATTTTCCTGAGACCAGATATTAGTGTGGGATCATCATATAGTATTGGATGTTGGATAGGAGCTACTACAACGGTAAGAACAGCTGACTAAGCATGTTTGACCATATAACACATAACTACAGTCCGTTTTCAATTACTTGGAAACGGATTGTTATTTTCAGCCTCGTCCTCCTTACTGCATGCAGTAATGATATAGAAGAAGTCAAGAAGATAAGCGAAGAATTTGTTAGCATAGAGCAAGGTAAAGAAGTTGAAATACTTTTTACAGAAGATGCTCTTCCTACCATAAAAATAGTTGCTCCAACTGCGGTTAGATATAATGCGGATCCACCAGACTTACCTTACACCTCATTCCCCGATGGAATGAAACTATACGTTTATAACGAAGAGGGCGAACTAGACAGTGAGCTTTCAGCGAATGAGGGTAAAATGACAGATAATAGCGATGATCTGGAAGTTAATGGAGACGTAGTAATTCTAAATAAAAAAGGGGAACAGCTTAACACTGAAAATCTTACATGGAATAAAATAGATAAAAAAATAAGATCAGAAGGGTTTGTAAAAATACTTACTGATGATGAAATTATCTATGGTACAGGTTTCGAAGCTGATGAAAACTTCACCAACTATGTTATCTATAATATTAGCGGCACAGTAAAAGTCAAGAATGGCGAAATCTAATCGCTACTAAGATCTTAAAGTAAGGCCTCATAGAGTACCTGGACAGGGTGTAAGGCCTTCCTCTTTGTTCCATCGAATATCTGATGACGACAGCTTGTTCCGGGCGCCGAAACAACCGTTTCCGGTGCACACTTTCTTACTGAAGGAAACAACACCAATTCACCAACATCCATTGAAGTTTGATAATGCTCTTTTTCATAGCCAAAGCTTCCAGCCATTCCGCAACAACCAGTAGCTAAAGTTTCCACATGATAATTCCTAGGAATAGAAAGAATAGTAGATGAACAACTCACTTCACTAATGGCTTTCTGGTGACAATGACCATGTAAGACCACTTGTTTGTGCGAAGTAGTAAACAAAGCTGGATCAATAAAGCCCTTCTCAAATTCACTAGCAAGGAATTCCTCTATGGTATAACTATGTTTGACAATACAAGAATTTTTAAACTCCTTATTATCCACTAAACGTATATATTCATCCCTGAAAGAAAGAATAGCACTAGGCTCTACACCCACTATTGGAGTATCTTCAGAAACAAGCGGAATTAACGCTTGAACATTCTTGTTAGCTAACTGCTTGGCCTGCTTTAACATCCCTTTAGAAATAAATGCTCTCCCACTATCCGATAAGGGTGCCAGCTTGACCTCATACCCTAACTCTTCCAACAATAACACAGTGGCTTGACCCGCATCTACATCATAGTAGTTCGTAAACTCATCGGCAAAAAAGTATACAGACTTAAGTTTGCCTTCACCTTTTTTAGCTCGTTTGAGAAACCATTTTTTCAAGGTTTCTTTCGCCAACTTAGGCGGTGTTCTTTCCTCAGCTATCCCTAATACTTTTTTACCAATAGCACTTGAATTAATGGCATTCGATAAGCTTGGAAATATAGATGCGAAAGCATTTAATTGTTGTACATGTCCGAATATTTTAGTCCTCATTGAGGTACCTTTTCTTTCTTGATATTGATAGAGAAACTCGGCTTTTAAACTTGCCATATCCACATTACTAGGACATTCACTTTTACAGGCTTTGCAGCTTAAGCATAAATCTAAGGCCTCCTTTATTTCTTCAGATGTCCACTTTTCAAGCTCTGTATCATTCTGAGTAAGAAACTCTCTAAGCACATTAGCACGAGCCCTGGTTGTATCCTTTTCATCTTTTGTGGCCATATAACTTGGGCACATCGTTCCCCCACTTAAATGAGTCTTTCTGCAATCTCCAGACCCATTGCATTTCTCAGCCAAACGTAAAAATCCGCCTTCCTCATCAAAATTTAAGATCGTCTTTAACACAGGTTCCGGCGCATCAATTTCATATCGTAAATTCTCATCGATCTTCGGAGCATCGGTAATCTTCCCAGCGTTAAAAACACCCTGTGGATCCCAAGTTGCCTTAATATCCCGTAGGAGCTGATAATTCTTTTCACCCAACATAAATGGGATAAAGCTTGCTCGCACCCTTCCATCGCCATGTTCTCC
>JBLHMK010000002.1:0-59957 GCA_047621945.1 Flavobacteriaceae bacterium | reverse complement strand
GCGATCTATGTAAGTAATACTGGCGGATCAACACCATATAGTTATAGTTTAAATGGAGGAGCAGGACAAGCAAGTGGATCATTCACTGGATTAGCAGCAGCTAGTTATACAATAACAGTAAGTGATGTAAACGGATGTACAGATAATATCAGTGCAACGATTACTGAGCCTTCGGCTTTAGCTCTTATTATAGCTAACTTTGGTGATGTACTTTGCTTCGGTGATACAAATGGGTATGTAGATGTAAGTGTTGGTGGCGGATTAGCTCCTTATACTTTCTCATGGTCAGATGGTACAAGTATTTTAGCTTCAACTGAAGATTTATACAATCTGGCAGTGGGAACATATACACTAACAGTTACTGATGATAATGCTTGTGTTGCTAGTATTTCACAAAGTGTAGCAAGTCCTACAGCATTGACTGGCAGCATTACTTCAAGTGATGAGCAGTGTTTTAATGATCAAATTGGTACAGCCACGGCTAATGTTAGCGGAGGTACTGCACCATACACTTATCTATGGTCTACTTTTGAAAATACGGATTCTATTTGGGGTCAAAGTGGAGGTCTAGTTTCAGTATTAGTTACAGATGTAAATGGATGTCAGATTACCTTATTTGATACTATTGGAGGACCACAAGAAGCCTTAGTTATTAATTTGATAAAAATTACATCAGTTAGTTGCTTCGGTGGGAATAATGGTGAAATTCAAACTACCGTTACTGGTGGAACAGCTCCTTATTCTATAGCTTGGACGCCTATTGGAGATACAACAGTTAGTATTTCAAATTTAATAGCAGGAAATTATACAATGACTGTTACGGATGCGAACGGATGTGTGGTGTCGGAAATATTTAATGTTTCCTCTTCCCCGCAAATTGTTTCTTCAATTAGTATCACTCAACCAGCATGTGCAGGTCAAGAATCAGGAATGGCCTTAATTGGGTCTTCTGGTGGTGCTCAACCATATACTTATGAATGGAATACAAGTCCTATTCAAACTGGGGTACTTGCCAATAACTTAGCTGGAGACACTTTTTATATAGTAAGAGTAACTGATAATAATGGCTGTATTGTCTTTGACACTGCCGAGTTGGTTTACCCAGCTGCCATGGAAGTGCTTACAACTGCTCAAGGAGTTACATGTATTGCAAATAACAATGGTGAAGTGTCAGTTGTTGTAAATGGAGGAAATGCTCCGTTTACCTATCAATTGAATGGTTTGGTTCAAACAGATAGCACCTTCGATAATCTTTCTGTTGGCACATACGTAGTCTTTGTATTAGATAATAACAATTGTAATGCAAGCACTCAATTTGACATTATTCAAAACCCTGTTTTGGAAATCGAATTATCTGGTGCTGGTAATGATGGTGTTTATTGGACAGAGGATTTGTATATCATTAGAGGAGAGCAAGTAGACTTATTAGTTGATGTATTCAGTACCGGGATTCCTGTTTCTCAAACAATATGGGATGCGGTTACTTCGGGTAATTTAGATACTACTGGTTGTGGTGTTCCTTGTTTGGAGCCAACTATGATGCCTGAAGAAGACCTTACGGTAACAGTTAGTGTTTTAGATACGAATGGATGTGTAGTTACGGATACTCTACATATCAATGTGAGTCAAGAGGCACAGTTCTTCATGCCATCAGCGTTTACGCCTAATGGAGATTGTTTGAATGACAACTTTGAAATCAACGTATTAGGAGCAAGTAACTTAGATGTAAGAGTCTTTAGTAGATGGGGTGAGGAGTTATTCCATAATGCTAATCAAGCTAATGGCATGAGTAATCCGGATGATGTAGAGGCTGAATGTTTAAGTGGCTTAGTTAATCCAAGAGAGGCATGGGACGGTACATTTAATGGTGAGCCAATGCCAAACGGAGCATATACTTATCAAGTTGATGTTATGATGTTTGACGGAACAGTTCGCGCAATGAGTGGAACCGTAACTATTCTTCGATAGCATATTGAAGTTCTTATAGAAATAAAAAGACCTGCTAAAATTAGCAGGTCTTTTTATTTAAACAGGCATTCTCATTTGAAAATCCCCATTAGTCATTTCGAACTAGGAGCGAAGTAATACTTATGGCTAGTGAATGGATCTTCCTTTTAAGCAAGAGCATACAACTTGGAAGAAGGTCTTTCATTACTAAGTAGGAGCTACTTTTCACTTTGAAATCAAAATGACAAAGAGGAAGTAAGAATTAATGAATGATTAATGACACTTGTGCTTTTTTCATAAGCTTCATTCACCTTATATCTCTGATTTCCGATAAAGACCTGCATCAGAGCGGCTTAAAATTGTTTAACAAAGGGTCTTAACAATAAATGACTAATTACACCGAATAGAATCAGGCTGCCTTAAACTACTTCTCAGGCACTTTAGTAACAATACTTGTTTGTGGTAAGGCTTCCATGAGTAATTGAACAGCAGCATCATTAAAATAGCTGTCAGTTATGTTTAACTCTTTCAGTTTACTTAAGCTTTTAATAGAAACAGCTGCAGAACTACTATTGATGTTGAAATTGAATGCTAAATTTAAATACTCTAATGATGAAAGTTTAGCAAACGTTTCAGGTAAGTCAACGATTTCATTAGCTTTCAAGTTTAACTCACGCAAAACAACCAGTTTACCAATACTCTCAGGTAAAGTACTTAAAAGATTGTCCTTCAAATCTAATACGTCAAGTTGAGTACAGGTTTCAATACCAGCAGGCAATTCTTCGATTACATTATCGCTTAAAATTAAAGTTTTCAAATTAACAAGCTTAGCTATCGAATTGGGAATTGATTTAATTTTTAATTGATAGTTAACAAAAAAGTCACCTTGGCAGTTTAAATAATTCAAGTTTTCAAGATTGCCAATTTCCTCGGGAATAGTCAATACGTGGTTGATTGCTAGGTTTAGATGTTTGAGATTGCTCAAGGATAATAGTGATTTTGGAAAGCTTTCTAAAGCGTTCCAACTCAAATCCAAAAATTGAAGATTAGAAAGTTTACCTATACTTGCGGGAAGAGTGCTAAGTTTATTTCCCGAAAGGTATAAACTATCAAGCTGGGTTAGTTTGCCTATACTAGTCGGTAAACTTGTCAGTTTGTTTGTGTGTAAGTATATATCAGGATTATCTACTTTGAGTACTTTTAAATTAAGTAAACTTCCTATCTCTTCTGGCAGGGTAATAAGCTTATTTCCTCTAAGATTTAAAGATTCTAAACTATTCAATTTTCCAATACTAGCAGGTAATACCTTCCACTTGTTAAAGCCGAGATCAAGTACTTTTAACTGTTTGTTACTAGCTAGTTGGTCAATAGTGGTTTCTAAGTCTAGATAAGGGTTTGCACTCAAATCAATTTGCACTGCTTTTATTTCTCTATTCAATTGGGTCAACATATTCCCAGCAAGTCCAATTTGAACGAACTGGCTGACTCCCACTTCTGGAAGGGCTCTAATAGCACAATAATTAGCTTCTAGATGCTTAACATATGGCATTTTAGCTAAGAGTTCAAACAATAAGTCTTCATTAAGTATACTGTTGTTGGACACATTTAAGCTTCTTAAACTTTTTAACTCAACTAGGGAGCTCGGAAGTCTAACAATTTTGTTTTCTTTTATATTGAGGCTTGTGAGACCACTAAGAGAAGAGATGTTATCTGGTAGACTATAAATACCGCAATTTATAATGGCTAGTGACTTTAGTCCATCCAAAACAGATAATTGTTCAATTACCTTAGGAAGATCCAAATTTCTACAATTAGCAAAAATAACTTTTTCAACTTTACTCAGTTCACTTATACCTGCAGGTAAGGTGTGGATGGTACTATTTGTAATAATTAGTTCATTGGTTGTACTTGCACTCTTTATCTTATCATCAAGTGCAGCGTATAATTGTATAAGTGCTACGGAGTCTTTACTTCGCATATACTTTTGATATTTAACTGAGTAAAGTGAATCAAAAGCAAAATCAATGTTGTCGTAATCTTCAGGGTATAATTGAGCACTTACAGATGAAAATGTAAATCCAGAAATTAACAAAGTCAACAGAATATTCTTCATAACAATATTTTCAAGGTTATAGGGTGGACATAGCATCTACCAATTGAGAACAAAGTTAAAGGTAATTTTAGTATGTATAAGGGCAGATATTAACAATTCTTAGAATTACCGCTCACTAAAGAGGTACTTGAACTTATCTAAAATTCTAGCTAAAAAGGTGCGTTTAGAACTAACTATTTCAACACTGCCTTTCATGCCTTGTGCAAATTGTAAGTCCTTGTCGTAGGTGGTATGCAAACCATCGTTGAGGGTTATTTCAATTTGATACAAGTCGTTACGGGGTACAGCTGATATTGCAGTGACGATTCCTTGAACTAAACCATATTCCATATAAAAATAGGCTTCTAAGCGGATATTAGCTTTTTGGTCTAGCTTTAGTTTTGAGATGTCTTTAGAATTAACTTGAGCAAATACTTTCAGATCTTGTTGCCTTTGCACTATGGAAAGAATTTCAGTGTCCTCTTCTATGTACTGGTTGTTTGACCAAATCTGATTTAAAGAAACATACCCATCTACTGGTGTAATGATTAAAAATTGTTCCTTCCATAGATTAATGTCATTGGCAAGTTTGGAAGCATTCTCTCTTAATAACATCGACTTGCTTTGAGAATCTTCTTTATCTCCAGAACTATAGCCAAAAACTTGCATTTTTAACTCTTGGATTTTTAATTGATTATTACTGATTTGAATGTTTAAGTTTTCACAACTAGTTCTTTTCTGTGTGAAAACTGCCATACTTTCATCAACAACTCGTTGAGAAATCACCCCTTTGGCCGCTAGCTCTATATCTGTAAAATAGTTCTTGTTTAAGAGTTGTAACTGAGCAGCACAATTTTCACTTTGTTTCTTAAGCCCAGTTGTTATGTTTTTGAGTTCTTTTATTTGGTTTTCTACATAAGCAATTGAACTCATGCTGGTATTCTGAGTGTCGAAAAATTCAAAATCTTCATAGCTTCTTATGAAGTTTGAGTAGCTCTCTTGAATTCTACCTAATTCAACATTCTCTGGGAAAGTGATGTTTTCTGCTAATTCAGGATAGTTGATAAAAGAATCCAATTTAGTTTCAATGAGAAACACTTCTTCTTCATTCGCCCCATTCTGAAGGATACCAATAATTTGACCTTCATTAACGGCTTCGTTATTGACTATTGAGAGCTCTTCAATATTTCCAGCTTGTTTAGCAAACAAAGGGATTGGTGGATTAGAAGAACTGATTTCAATAGGAGCCGCTACCACATCAGGATATTGAACTATTGCACTTACAGCCACTATAGATAGAAGACCCACGAGGATAAACAAAGACCCAAAGCGGGTTAACCATCCTGGGGTTTTCCCAAGGATATCCTGAATTTCTTCACTTCGTAAATTTAAATTTTTAAGCTCTTTTTCCATTTATAAATAACTTGCGTTAAGTTAATTCCCTAACTCTAATTGATTTTTAACCAATGCATAATAAGCGCCTTTCAATTGGCTTAACTCTTCATGCGTTCCACGTTCTATAATTACTCCTTTATCTAAGACTATGATTTGATCCGCATTTTTTACTGTGCTCAAACGGTGAGCAACTACCAACATAGTTTTATTCTTTAAATAGTTGTTTAAATTTTCAACAATAACTTTTTCATTATTCGCATCTAATGCATTTGTAGCTTCATCTAGTAATAAGAAATCTGGATTCTTATAGATAGCTCTAGCAATCAAAATTCGTTGTTTTTGGCCAGCACTTAATCCAATTCCTTCACTACCAATTTTGGTATTGTATCCCAATGGAAGTTCTTCAATGTGTTCTTTAATATTAGCTACTTCAACAGCCTCAAGTAATCTATTGGTATCTATGATGTCTTGGCCTACGGCAATATTCTTAGCTATGGTGTCTGAGAAGATAAATCCATCTTGCATAACAACTCCAACTCTGTTTCTCCAAGAAGCATTTCTTACATTTTTTAGATTAGCATGATCTAAACTAATACTTCCTGTTTCAGGGTTGTAGAATTTAAGAATAAGCTTAAGTAAAGTAGTTTTCCCGCTTCCAGAAGTACCTACAATTGCGGTAGTCTTTCCGAAAGGTATACAACAGTTAATATTGGAAAGTACAGGCGCTGCCTTAGGATTCCCGTATCTAAAATTTACTCCTTTAAAGTTGATATCTCCATGTTCAGGAAGGATATCTATTTTAGCTTCATTTAAGTCTTCTTCCGTTTCATTATCATGAATTTCACTGATACGCTCTAAACTTAGTTTTGCATCTTGAGCATCTCTAATGAATCCAATTAACTGATCGATTGGCGTATTTAACTGACCAACAATAAACTGAACGGCCATCATCATACCAAGAGTCATTTCTCCATCTATCACGGCTTTAGCTGCTAAGAAAATGATTATAATGTTTTTAGATTGATTAATGATTTGAGCACCAATACTCTGCCATTGATCAAGGCTTAAAGCTTTTATGTTAACCTTGAACAAGCTGGCCTGAATATGCTCCCAGTCCCATCTCATTTGGCTTTCACTATTGTTAAGCTTAATATCTTGCACCCCTTCAATTAACTGAATAAGATGATTTCTATTTTTTGATAATTCCTTAAATCGGGTATGGTCAATTAAAGCTCTACGTTTCAAGAAGAAGCTAATCCAAATAAAGTATAATATTGCAGCAATGAAGAAGACCAAGAATATCATCTTGTTATACATCAATAGCACAAATCCAAACACTATAATGTTAAAAACAGAGAACAACGCACTTAAGGAAGCGGAGGTTAAAAAATGTTCTATTCTGTCATGGTCATTTACCCGCTGTAAAATGTCCCCAATCATTTTTGTATCAAAAAACTTGAGCGGTAACCTTAATAATTTCATTAAGAAATCAGAAATTAGGGAAACATTTACTCTAGTACCAATATGCAATAGGATCCAACTTCTTATTATCTCAACAGTAGTTTGACCAGCGAAAAGAACTAGCTGAGCAATTAATATCAAGTATATGAATGGAATGTCTTGATTGTTTATTCCAAAGTCAACTATAGATTGCGTTAAGAAAGGAAAGATTAATTGAATCAAACTTCCTGCAAACATCCCCAAAATTAATTGAGTGATTAAACCTTTGTATTGACGCAAATAATTAAAAAGGAACTTGAAACCTGATTTTTGTTTTTTACTATCTTCTGTTTGATAAAACGAAGGCGTAGGATCAATTTCCATGATTACACCTTGCTCAATGGTATCTTTAACAGTGGAAACCCAGTGCTTTTTAAATTCTTCAGCTGTATAGCTAACTAAACCTAATCCTGGATCTGAAATCCAAACTTTCTTTTTGGTTATTTTGTAAATAACGACAAAATGGTTCTGATTCCAATGTGCAATACATGGCATTTTTATCGAAAGCAGGTCATCGAATGTCAAACGAAATGAATTCGTTCGCATTCCAATAGTTTCTGCAGCTTGACTTATTCCTTGAAATGAAACACCCTGTCTGTCTATATAACTAATGCTTCTTAGATACTGAAGAGAGAAATTCTTCTTGTAATGCTTTGCAATGATTCGCAGGCATGTAGGACCACAGTCCATTTGATCCATCTGTTTGTATGAAGGAAAGGTTTTCATTGTAGTTAGTCGAACGTAGGATAATTAAAACTTACAAATACAAATGGCATTTGTTTTTAGTTTGAGTTATCCACATTTTTAGTTAGTTAGGCAAATCTAGTAATAAATTTTTAATTATCTTCACAAAGCTTTCTAGGGGTTTCCTTTTTACAAGGAATGAGATATACCCTCAGAACCTGATCAAATTAGCATTTGCGTAGGGAAGAGAGAGATTAAGGACTATTTTTGTTCCTTAGGAAGCGCTTTATTTTTATTTAAAAAAATTATAATGAAAGCATACGTTTCCTTCTTATTTTGCCTATTTCTTGCCTATCAATCTACCGCACAGCTAACATTGTCTGGACGGGTTATTAACAATTCTGACAATACAGAATTAATGGATTGCATGCTATATGTTGACCAAGATTCTAAGCCATACTTCACGCTAGATAAGGGAAGTTTTAGTATACCAAATCTAAGTCCAGGGAGTCATTCATTGCGAATAGTCAAGGAGGGCTATGACGAGCTTAAACGGAAAGTTGATCTACAAAAAGATGAGTACTTATTATTGGAAATGTATCCAAAAGGCACAGGGCCGGAGGATGCAGCTATTTATAAATCTCTCTTTACAGATGAGGTTATAGTGAAGGCAACAAGAGCTAATAAAGTAACGCCAACAACTAAAACAACAATTGATGCGGAAGAATTAGCTAAGGAGAATCTTGGTCAAGATTTAACCTACCTGTTAAAACATGAACAAAGTGTAGTTTCTTTTAGTGATGGTGGAAACGGTATCGGTTACACTGCAATGAGGATTAGAGGCACGGATATGTCAAGAATCAACTTTACGATTAATGGAATTCCTTATAACGATCCTGAAAGTCAGGGAGTATTCTCCGTAAATATCGGCGACATCGCCTCGTCGATAAAGGATATTCAAATTCAAAGAGGGGTGGGGAGTAGCACCAACGGCGCTGCTGCATTCGGGGCTTCGGTCAACCTAAATACGAATACCTTGAATAAAAAGCCATATGTGGAGTTAAACAATTCTTTTGGTTCATTCGCAAGCATGAAAAATACCCTAAAGCTTGGAACCGGATTACTTAAAGAAAAATTCACGGTGGATGCCCGACTGTCACATATTAAAACGGATGGATATATTGATAGAGCTCGAGCTAAATTATGGAGTTACTATCTAAGTGGAGCGTATTATGGAGAGAATACCATTCTTCGTTTTAATCATTTTAGCGGAAGTGAAACGACCTACCAAGCGTGGAATGGAATTGATGGCGCTACCTTAGAAACGGATAGAACATTCAATATATCTGGAACAGACTTCCTTTCAACAGATGTGCCTTATGATAATGAGATTGACCAATACAAACAAGATCATTATCAACTTTTCGTCTCTCAACAAATTAAAGATAACTGGGTGGCTAATGTCGGCTTGTTTTACATCAAAGGGAAAGGGTATTTTGAGCAATTTAAAGTACAAAGTAAACTAGCTAATTATGGATTGGACAATGTAATACAAGGAACAGACACTATCACACGGACAGATTTAGTGAGAAGAAGATGGTTAGACAATGATTTTTATGGAGCTACTTTTTCAGTAAATTATCAGAAACATAAGAAGTTAGATTTTACACTTGGCGGTGCTTGGAATCAATATGATGGGATACATTTCGGAGAAGTTATATGGGCTGAATATGCAAGTAACGGTTCTCTTAGAGATCGATACTATGAAAACAATGGTCAAAAAACAGACTTCAATATTTATGCTAAAGCTAATTACTACTTTACTAAAAAGATAGTTGGGTTTGCTGATATGCAATTTCGAAGAGTCTCTTACAATGTCTCTGGCATTGATAACGATCAACGATACCTATTCCAAGACTTGGATTATAACTTCTTCAATCCTAAAGTTGGTTTGAGTTATTTGTTAAATACCAAGAGCACTTTATATACTTCTTTTGCTGTAGCCAATCGCGAACCAACTAGAAACGATTTTATTGACAATGATGAAAAACCTGAACACGAAACCATGTATGATCTGGAGTTGGGATATAATTACGAGAGTAAATACCTCCGAGTAAGTACGAATTATTATTACATGCATTACAAGAATCAATTGGTTTTGAATGGGGCACTTAACGATGTGGGTTCAACTGTTCGAATAAATGTAGATAAGAGTTACCGAACAGGAATTGAAACGGCTGTTGGAATGGATGTCGCTGAAATCATTTCACTAGATGCAAATGCTACCTGGAGTGTTAATGAAATAAGATCTTTCGAGGATGAAAGCCTAGTGAAACATGATAAAACTAAAATATCATACTCTCCACAATGGATAGGTGGCCTGCAGTTTGGACTACGCCCAATAAAAGGATTGAGTTTTTCTATCTCGAGTAAGTTTGTTGGAAAGCAATTTTTGGATAACACAAGTACTGATCGATTATCTATTGATAAATACCGTCAAAACGACATGAGAATCGCCTACACTTTCCATACAGAAGTAGTGAAAGATGTGGAGTTTAGTTTACTATTGAATAATTTTACGAATAGAGAGATTGTTGCAAACGCTTATGTCTATGCTGGCGAAGCTTACTTCTTTCCTCAAGCTAAGTTTAATTTTATGGCAGGGGTGAACTTAAGGTTTTAATCTTATTAGGGTTCGGAACCCTTAAAGGGTTCCGAACCCTAATAACTTCAACTCTTGATTCAATCGAAACAAAGGCAATCCTACAACATTAAAGTAGTCGCCTTCCATTCGCTCTATTCCTATCATACCAATCCACTCTTGAATGGCATAAGCACCCGCTTTATCATACGGTTGATAGTTGTCAATGTAGTATTCTATCTCCTCTAAACTGAGGGCCTTAAAATGTATTCGAGTCGTTTCGCTAAAGACAATTCCCTTGTCTTTTAGGCGCAAGCAAACTCCGGTAATCACATCATGAGATTTTCCAGACAACTCGCTGAGAATCCGAATAGCATCTTCTCTGTCCTTAGGCTTGCCATAAATTTCATCATTCATAGTAACTACGGTATCTGATGTAATGATTAACTCGTCGTCAGCCATGGTTTCAGTGAATGCACTCGCTTTGAGTTTAGCTAAATATTCAGGTACCAACGATGCATCTAATTCAGGAGGATAGATTTCTTCAATTTCTTTGGTTCGAATTTCAAATTCAGCAACAATATTCCCAAGAAGTTCTTTTCTTCTAGGAGATTTAGAAGCGAGGACAATTTTTAATTTTTTCATCAATCTAAACTTTATAAATGACTGGATATGGGTAATAGGAGGCCTAGCAACATCAAGACTTTGATAAACAGGCTAGCACCATGATAAGCGTTGCTTTTTGAAGCGCTATATAGCCTTTTCATCGTTAGGGTCGTTAGTATAATCAAGCCACCAATGTAAATTACAAATAGGCGATCTTGGAAATATGCTATAGCTAGATAAATAAATATGAACAAGAAAAAGACAAGAACAATCTGAACAATTCCTTTCGTATAAGATTGACCAATGAGTATGGGTAGGGTATGCCGATTACCAATTCGGTCTCCTTCAACATCCTCTAAATCTTTAACGATTTCTCGAATCCAATTGAGTAGAAAAGCAATAGCTGCATACACCCAAACGGATAGTTCGTCGAAGACGTAAAACTTTCTGTCAAACTCTGGGTGATTCACTCCAAGGTAAAAACAAAGAAGAATACTGAGTGCAATTAAGGCACTTACTACAAGGTTGCCTGCTAATTTGTATCGGCTTAGAAAGACGGCATAGAGAACTAAAGTAAGCACAGCTACAACATAAGCTGTAAATAAGTTTAAACTGCTTATAAGCGATGCGGATAAACCAAGAACGAGCCCTAGAATGAAAAGAGCTACGGCGAAATATTTAAACTTATTAATATTTTTTTCATTAACCCATCTGTCCTTGTCATTGGCTTGGTCAATAGATAAATCGTAAACATCATTAATGAGATAGCCACCAAGCGCAATACATATAGTTGAAAAAATAAGTAAGAAGTAAAATGAAAAAGAATAGACTTGTACGTAAAATTGGCAAACAATAAATTGCACCAAAGCAAGCATTATTAAATTGGGTAGGCGTATAGATTGAAGGAGTAACTGAAGCTTATTCATAGTATTTCTCAATACTCTTGGTGAACCATGAATATAGCTCTTTTAACTTGGGGTCTTGAAGCATGGCTTCGTGATGAGCTATAGTGCTGCTGTCTTTTCTCTTTGCTGGGCCAGTTTGAATGTCCTTTGGGTTTTGAGCTAATGCCTTCAATACAGTTTCCTGCATTAATGGTTTTAGTAGGTCAAAATCTAGACTTAAACTATCGGTATAATCCTTAGTTAATGCAAAGAGGTGGTTGCTAAAATTATTGACGATTACTGCAGCAATATGAAGCTTTCGACGTTGTTCATCAGAAACTTCACTTACATTATTCGAAACCAATTCAGCTAGTTCTGATAACACTCGTTGAGTACCTGTATTGGAAGCGTCTATTAAAAAAGGGACTTCTTTTAAATCTACTTCTCTCGTTTTTGTAAAAGTCTGTAAAGGGTAAAAGCTACCAAAATTATCGCTAGCTTTCTCTAGAACTTTAATGCTAACCACACCACTAGTATGTGCTACTATTTGGTCTTTGGTCTGAAGATTTTCACAAATTTCTTCTATTGAATCATCTGAGGCACAAATAACAATTAGATCACAAATTTTTGAGAGGTCTTCAATTTTCTCTACAAATTTAATTTGTACGGCGTCAGCCAATACTCTACCAGTAACTTTATTTCTAGTAAATAAAGCAGTAAAGTTTATTTCTGGGTGGTAATAGAAGGCATGAGCCAAGTGGTGGGCAACATTGCCAGAACCAACAATTCCAATTTTAAAATCTACCACCGTTTTCATTTCTTGAAGTATCGTTTAATTGAACTCATGAATGCTCCAAGCAACATTATAATTCCTCCCAACCACAGTACATTAATGTAGGGGAATACTATAGCCTTCATTATTATGAAATCATCTGATCCACTTGAATCTTTTATCCCTAAACTTAACTTTTCCGTTTTCGGATCAAAAGCTAAAATTTGGAAAGCTAAAGAAGACTTGAGGTCTTTGTTTTCCGGTGATTGTACATCCCCCGTATTGATGTTAATGATGTATAGTGGCGTTATTTCTTTTTCGTAACCATCAAAACCATAAATATTCAACTTAGCTCCTAAACCAAGTAAGGTGTCGTTGAAGGCAACATTGTCATTCTCTGGATTGGAAACAATTTTATCTAAAACGGTGAAATGTTTAGTCGTATAAATAGTATCGCCCATCTGCATTTCTACAACTTGAGTCTCTACTTCTTTTGGCTTTTCAGGGATGGAAGTTACGTGTGTAAAAATATCCTTATCTAAATAGTGCTTAGTATCTGGGTTAGAGACCAAACCCATTCCATCGCTAATTTGAGCATCAGGTTCTAGATAGAAGTCTTCTAAGATGTTTCCATCTGCATCTTTTCTGGCATAGTGTACTTTAAATACTTCCTTGTGTCCTTCATCTTCTCTGCCTAAAAAACTCACCCAATAGTCTTTCATCACTACGGTGTCTCCTTGCGGAAGAAAGATATTCGTTTGTTTATCTTCTTCTTGAAACCCTTCGCCATAGTCTATGCCCATGGTGTTTATAGAGATGGTTTCTTGCCTCCCTTGTGATATCAATATACCGATTATAAATAATGCAAATCCGATGTGTGAAATAGAACCGGACCATTGCCAAAACTTCCCTTTAACCACTAGAATGATATAGCCAATATTAGAGAAGAAAGTAAAACAAGCACTCAACAACAATACCCAAAGAGAAGATAGAAATGAAATCGATTTTTCACCAAAATGGTAGTCCATGATAAATGGAAATTTAAAGGCAAATCCCAATGCTATTGTAGTAGCGATGGAAGCAAGTAAACTTATGCCTAGGTACTTTACAAACTTGCTTAGCTTACCTGTTTTGTAAGATAAGTATTGCACCGTGGCTGCACCTAATGCTATGAATATCCCTATAATAATCTGAACTTTGTTATAATGCTCAACGACATCGATACCAACAGCTAGATTCGTTCCAAAAAGCATGTTTGTGACAGGTAAGGAAGTGTCCCATGTAATTTGTGCAGCACTAATCACAAAAATAAGTGCACCAATAAACATCCAAAACTCTCTGCTTAAAAAGGCTTCTTCTCCTTCCACTTTAGGAATAGAACGCATTCGAACAATTAATAAAATAATAGCAGGGACAGTTAAAAACCCCATGTAGATCAACAATTGACCGGTCATACCTAAATCGGTAAAGGCGTGCACTGAAGTATCCCCAAGTACACCACTTCTAGTCAAAAAGGTGCTGTATAGTATGAAAATGAAGGTAAAAATAAGGAGAAGATAACTGACTACTAATCCACGTTTTGTGTATTTATAAGCAAGTAGTGTATGTCCACCAGCAACAATTAAAAGCCAGGGCACGAGAGAAGCGTTTTCAACAGGATCCCAAGCCCAAAATCCACCAAAGCTTAAACTTTCATAGGCCCAAGCTCCACCCATGAATATTCCAGTTCCTAGTATACCAGTGGTAAACAACGTCCATGCTAAAGCAGGTCTTACCCAATCCGAGTAATCTGCTCGCCATAAGCTAGCAATAGCATACGAAAATGGCACTACCGTAGCAGCAAAGCCCAAGAAGAGGACAGGGGGGTGAATCACCATCCAATAATTCTGAAGTAATAAATTTAAGCCATTACCATCCACTAAGAAATTTAAATAATCAGCCTTAGCAAATATTGGAGCTTCGGTCATTACGTTTCTCAAAAGTGTAAATGGATTAACTCCTACTTTATAACCGAAAACATAAACGCCTAGCACCATACCAGCTAATAGTAATTGGCTAAAAGAAAGTACCGACATCACAGGGTTCTCATAATCCTTAGCTATACGAATGAGCACGAAGCCTAGAATAACATGCCAAAACTGCCAAAGGAGAAAACTTCCCTCTTGACCTTCCCAGAATGAGGAAATGATATAGTATACTGGTAGATCGTTGGAGGAATGACTCCAAGCATAATGATACTCATAGTGATGATTGAGAATCATAAAAAACAACAAAGAAAAAATTCCGAAGATTGAAACCCCATGAATGAAAAAACTCCACCTAGCTATCTTATTCCAGGTTTGCTTTAAGCTTCCATCCTTACTTAGCTCTGCACGAAAAAAAGCAAAACTAGCTAAGCCCACCATAATAAAACTAAGAACAATCAAAAGATGACCTAAGTTACCAATCCAGAGGGATTCACCTTCAAAAAAGCCTTGATTAAAACGTTGTGCAAAAAATTCCTTCATGTTAGTTATTCGTGATTATTGGGAAGCAGTAGCATTGGCTTCCACATATTCAATTTCATCCTCAACGTATTTTGAAGGACATTTCATTAAAATCTGATCTGCATAGAAAACGCCATCTTCACTTTTCCCAGTTATCACTAACTGCTCACTTCTTTCAAAGTCTTGAGGTTTAGCATCCGCATAAATGACTTGTTGTGAAATCCCCTCTTTATCGCTCATATAAAATGAAAATAAATTAGGATTGACTTCAGGCTCATAGTTCATTTCACCATCAACATCTAGGTTGCCCACTATTTTATATACCTTGCCATCATGTTCATTGGCTTTAGTAAAACCCTCGTAAGAGGTATAGTTGCTTGCAGAAATAGCAATTCCAGCTATTGCGAAGGCAATCAAGATTAGTCCTATGATGTGCAACTTTTTCATGCGACAAAGATACGGTATTTAGACTTAAATTTTAAGTGGTAACTTGTTAAAAAAAATAGTATTCTTCCGCTAGATTTCTCTTATTTGCTTTTCGACCGGATAGATTTATTTATTCCCTTAGCTTTTGTTAATTTTGTTCAAAATAAATAAGTAATGGGAAGAGCATTTGAGTTTAGAAAAGCGAGAAAATTCAAACGATGGGCAGCGATGAGTAAAACCTTTACCCGAATAGGCAAAGAGATTGCTATGGCGGTAAAAGAAGGTGGCCCTGATCCTGATAATAATGCACGTTTGAGAAGTGCTATTCAGAATGCGAAGTCGTCAAATATGCCTTTAGATACGGTTGATCGAGCTATCAAAAAAGCTTCTTCTAAGGACCAAGCGGATTATAAAGAAGTGAATTTTGAAGGCTATGCTCCTCACGGGATAGCAGTATTTGTGGAAACTGCAACAGACAATAATACCAGAACAGTGGCTAATGTAAGAAGCTACTTCAATAAATGTAATGGTAGTTTGGGTACTACGGGGTCTTTAGAATTTTTGTTTGATCGAAAATGCAATTTTAAAATTGAAAAAGGCGTACATGATGCTGAAGAATTAGAACTAGAGCTTATTGATTATGGCATTGAAGAATTGTTTGAGGAAGATGAATTTATAATGATTTATGGTGAATTTTCTGAGTTTGGAAATATTCAACGTGGCCTAGAGCAATTGGGTCTTCCAGTTGTTGAATCTGGCTACGAGCGTTTACCTCTCAATACCACAGAGCTAAGTGAAGACCAACAGGCAGACGTAGAAAAGCTATTGGAACGATTAGAAGAAGATGATGACGTCTTGAATGTCTATCATACGATGCAATAGTCTCTAGTAAAGTTTTAAAACAAAAAGCCATCATTCGCTATTGAGCTGATGATGGCTTTTTTATTAGATAAAGAAGTTCTTTTAAAAATATTTCATAGTTATATCGATCATGAACTTGGTAAACTTATTATAAGGAGGATGCAAGAATAACGCCATCCCGAACTTGAAATGTTGCTTTAAGACAGAGCGCTCATTACTGAAATCTACAAAGCCCCATTTGCCATGACTTTTACCAATACCAGAGTTGTTTACTCCTCCAAAAGGTAGATTCGGTTGTAATATGTGTAAAATAGTATCATTGATACATGTCCCACCCGCAGAACTATTATTCATGATGTATTTAATATTCTTCTCTTTATTACTGAAGATGTAGAGCGCTAATGGTCGTTCTTTGGAATTAACCATACTCATCGCTTCTTCTAAATTAGAGAAAGTTAACAAAGGTAGAACTGGTCCGAATATCTCTTCGTTCATAATTCTAGAGTCACTAGAAACATCAGTTAAAATAGTTGGGTCGATAAAATTTTGGCTATCATCGTATTTGCCTCCAATTTCCACATTAGCTCCTTTGCTTACTGCGTCATCAGTTAATTCTTGAACACGTTTATAGTGTTTTGCATTGACTAATCTACATAGATTTCCACCTTCCAATCGAGCATTGGTATCTGCCCCATATTTTTTCTTAATCTCAGCCTTCATAGCATCAACTAAGGCCGCTTTCTTACTTTCATGAACAAGCACATAATCTGGTGCTATACAAGTTTGACCTTCATTCAGGTATTTCCCCCAAACAATTTTAGTTGCAGCTTCTTTAATATTGGCTGTATCATCTACTATGGTAGGGCTTTTACCTCCTAACTCTAATGTACAAGAGGTCAAGTGCCTACTAGCAGCTTCCATTACTATCTTACCGACCATCGGACTTCCAGTAAAATGAATGTGATTGAATTTTAATTTTAGCAATTCTGAAGATACTTGATAATCTCCCTGAACGACTGCAATTTCCTTTTCTTCAAATAGCTCAGCTAACATCTCTTTAACTAATTGAGAGGTATTGGGCGTAAATTCTGAGGGCTTAAGAATTGCTGCATTTCCCGCTGCTATGGCATAAATCAGTGGTGAAACCGCTAAGTAGAAAGGGTAATTCCATGGGGTAATAACTAAACAACTCCCCTTGGGTTCGTAATGCACATAAGCCGATGAGCCTAACATAGTAATTGGAATATCCACTTCTTCTCTTTCCATCCAATCCTCAAAATGGGCTATGGTATGTTTTAATTCGGAAACAACTGGGTAAATTTCTGAGATATCAGATTCGGTTGCGGGCTTTTGAAAATCAGCATTTAAAGCTTCTTGAATCTTTGTTCGATATTCAAACACCTTATTCTTTAGTGCTTTTAATTTCTTTCTACGCTCTTTCCCACTCGTGTTTTTTAAGTACTGCAAATTAGCTTGCTGTAGCTTAAAAATCTCTTGGATGCGCGTGGACGAATCGTTTCCACTTTTTGGAATACTCTTTAAAGGAGTTTCAACCGTATTTACTGCCATAACAATCTTTATTTATAGGGTATTAAAGATACTATAAAATTGACGGATTTAACAAGTGACCAGCTCTAAAGCCAAACGAGATTATTTTGAAGGACTTTCTGCTTTGTCCTTGTCATCTTTTATCGGCCATATTAGAGAGCTCACAACAGATATAATAAGCACTCCAGCAACTATCGCCAAGGAAATTGGAGAAGGAATATGAAAGAATGGATTAACTAACATTTTCAATCCAATAAAAGTTAGAATAATAGCTAGCCCATAATGGAGGCGGCTAAACATATGGATGAAGTTAGCCAAAAGGAAATATAAACTTCTTAAGCCAAGAATAGCAAAAATGTTAGAGGTATACAAGATAAGAGGGTCATCTGAAATAGCAAATATTGCAGGTATAGAATCTACCGCAAACAACAAATCCGAAAACTCAATAACCCCAACAACGACCAATAGGGGCGTAGCTACCTTGATTCCATTCTCCAAGGTAAAAAACTTATCTCCGTCAAACTCTTTGCTAACCTTAAATAATTTATAGACAAATTTGGCTCCAGCACTTTTACTAAAATCTTCGTTTTCATCTTCATCTTCTTCAACAAACCAGGATTTGATTCCTGCGTAGATCAAGAACGCCCCAAACAAGGTAAGGATGACATTAATTTTTCTTGGAGCACCAAGGATATCGATTTCAGGTAAATAGGTTAATTTGATGAGACCAACTCCAGAGAATATAAAGATGGCGCGCATAACAAGTGCCCCAAGAATACCCCAAAACAATACTTTATGCTGGTATTCTTTAGGTACTTTAAAAAAGCTAAATACCAATATGAAAACAAAGAGATTATCGACAGATAAGGCTTTTTCTATCCAATAGGCAGACTGGAATTGAGTAAAGGATTCGAAGCCCTGAGAGAAGTATATGAAACCGCTAAACAACATAGATAAGCCTATCCAAGCAATAGTCCAATAGATAGCCTCTTTATTACTAATAGCGTGACTTTTCTTATTAAAAATTCCTAAATCTAAGAGCAACATAACGACAACTACTATCGCAAAAATGATGACGCTTAAAGGATGACTGGTAAGACTATTCATGTAGTTTTTTTACTTATGCACTGCGAATATACGAATGTAAATAGTTTTGGATTAAATTATTCTAGTTTGGCTTTGAAGTGTTCTTTGAAAAAGGGGAGTTAAATTGATAGCCAAGTGTTAGATAAAAGGTTCTTCTATCAGAAGGTATTATACCTGGTCCTGGATATCCTGTTGCTCTTCTCGTAAAGTAGCTGTTATTAAGGAGGTTGTTAATATTGCCTTCAATCGTAAGCTTTTTGATTTCATATTTTAAGGATAAATCCATGACGAAGTATGAGGGTACAATTCCATTTACGGCATCCGCTGATTGCAAAGAATTTGTAGCATCTGTGAATTGTTGACCTACATAGGAGAATTGACTAGATAGAACCAGTTCCTTCCAAGAAAAGCCTAAACTTGTTCTAAAAATTACATTAGGGACCAATTCAACTTTTTTATTTCTAAAAGCACTCTCTTTAGTTCCAGTATATCTTCCATCTATGTATGAAAAATTAATCAGTTGCTTAAAAGAGAAATCTTTAGAAACTTTTTCTCCAAGTCTGAGATAGTCAATTTCGAAAACACTCTCTACTCCGATATTTCTAGAAGAAGATACGTTTGTTCTCAATCGGTAAAGATTAAATCGAACGGAATCATATTCTAATGTGAAGCCAATTCTGTTTCTATAAAAGAGGTAGAATGCACTGATATCAAATGCGATGAGATCTTTGTATGACCCTCGATATCCAAAATCTGCATTAAAACCTTTTTCATCTTCAAGGTTGGGGTCAACTTGAGCATTTACATTTAAGATTCTTAAATCATTGAAATTAACAGCTCGGTAGTTTTGAGAAATACTTGCATATACTTCTTGACTTTCATTTATCTTAAAGCTGGAACCAATTCCAGAAATAACAAAAGTTCTCTTCTTTCTTAAGATCTCATTGAAGCTGGTATCTATCAATATATTTCCTGCTAAATCTTCTGTTATTTCACGATAATAACCTTTGGCATTCGTTGCGATGTTCTCTAGTCTCACACCAGGAGTAACGCTCCATCTTGCAGTAAATTTAAATATATGTTCAGCGAAAAGGGCAATATTCCTGCTAGGAAAAGTATAGTCCGAATTTTCCAAATTGTTTGGATTCAGATAGCTAAAATTCGCATCAAAGCCATCACTCCCAAGTCCCTGTTGTTTTTGTGTATTTCCTTTATAAAATCTAGCACCAATTACGAAAGTATTTAGATTGCCAAATATTTTATACTTATACATTAATCTCGTTTCGTTTCCGAAATTCTTGTAGTAATCGACGAGTAAATCACGTTCTTCAAGAGGATCAACTCTCGTTATGTTTCCTAAGAAACCTAAGGCATCTCTTTGCGCAATTAAGCCAAAAGTGATGGTCTGAAATTTTAAACGACTTGAAAATTTATAGTTGATTTCAATCTGCGGTAAATGCCAATTGATTCTGAAAAAATTTCGATCTCTTATAGATTGTTGATCGTTCTCTTCAAACAGTCTATCTGTCAAACCTCCAGCTTGTTGAGCGAGGTAATAATAGAAAGTATATTCAGCATCAATGCTTAATTTTTCAATAGGTCTAAAACCAACTTTATTATAACTAAACCAAGAATCAAAACCTGAATTTCCCCTCCAAGCGTTCCCTCTTTTGTATTGCGAAATGGAAATATAGGAGAATTTATTTTTCGTACCATCTAATTGCAAGTGAGTGTTACTAAAACCATAACTACCTGCTGTTTGTCTAATTTTAAAATGGAAAAGTGTTTCTTCACTCGGTTCTTGCAATTGATAATTGATGATTCCTCCGAATTGCGTACCGTATTGTAAAGAAGAAGCACCTCTTACTATTTCAATTTGTTTTAAGGCTGCAGCTGGAGGCACATAATAGGCATCTGGATAGCCTAGAGCGTCTGCACTGATGTCATAACCGTTTTGACGGACATTGAAATTGGAACTTCTTTCAGGACTTAAGCCACGCCCTCCAAGCTCTGTGCTCAAACCTGAACCAGTACTTTCCCAAATATTAATGCCTGCTACTTTGCCATAAATTTGTCGACTATTGTTTGTTGCAAGGTTTGCACTAATCTTAGTAATCTCAATTTTCTCTGATTTTTTGGACTCATAAACACCCATGTCTTCCACACCCTTCATTTGAAATTTTCCTATCCCTTCTGATCCGGTTACCTCTACACTAGTTAACTGATTTTCTAAGATTGCAAACTTAATTTGAAGGGAATGTCCTTTGCTAAAATCAAAGGATATCGTTTGGGTTTGATAAGCTTCTGCGTAGCAACTAAAATTTAATAAGTTTGGCAAGGAGTCGGGTAAAAAAAATACACCTTGTTTGTTGGATTTGAATTCATAAGAATTCTGAAGGCAATAAATACTTGCATCAGAAAGGGCTGTTCCATTCTCATCTAAGGTTTGAATAAATCGAGATTGCGCATGTAATTGCACATAAAAAAGAGATAATATGAGGACGATTAATCTCATTAAAAAGGAAGGATAAATTTTTTCGGTGCAAAGGTATCTTTTAAATTAGCTAAATCAACAGCTGGGTGAATAAACCTGCGACTTCCCGCACCATTTAAACTCACAAAAATATCTGCATAAATTTCAGGGATTTTAAACCCTTTTTGTTCATATTCAGTTTTGAGGAAATTGGCATATTGTATGATGAAATCGGCTTGGGTACTCATCATTTTTTCTTGGAAAGGAGAGAGGTAAATCGAATTGTCCACTAATTCTATTTTTCCAGTGCGATCTTTTACCGTAAATGTTGCATATCCAACTTTTTCCATAAGCATGACTCTCCAAGAAAAACGATAACCTTGCTCTGTCCAAAATAAATTATCGGTATAAAGTACATGTCTAAATGGAAACAATAGCTGAAAGGAGATGTAAAAAGTAAGTGTAACTAGGCTGAATTTATTTAGCTTGAAATGGGATGGGGTTTGAGGAATTGCAGCAGTAGCTGAAACGAACTCATATATCTTTCTATGACTATTTTCGGAAAAGAAAATTAGCGTACTAGCGATCATTACGAAAGAAAACATTCCAATAGGGAATAAATACCAAGTCAATAAATGAAATACGATGACCATTCCGTATGCATATACTCTTGTCCCTTGGTATATCAACAAAAAGAAGATGCTTAAATCGAAGAGCGCACCACCCCAAGAGAATAAATATGCGGTGGCGTTATAACTTAGCCATTGTCCTATTACTGGAAGGTGAACTTTGGAGGGCAACCATATCTTTAGGGGAAGCGCTTCAAAAAGCCATGTGCTATTGAGTTTAGCTAAACCTGCATAGAAATAGAGGATACCTAGCTGGAGTTTAATAATATTAATCTGCCAAGCAGCGACCTTATCTTGCCTGTTATTTAAAATGAAGTTATCTAAAGCGAAGTATTTATTGGCGGGTAAGAAAATGAGTAGAAAAGCAATAATAGATATAAAGTAGTAGTGATTAAGATAATTAGAGGCATCTATCAATTCTGTGTAAGTAAAAAGAAGAAAAAAAGTGAGAATACTAAACCGATAGAATAAACCTAAACTTATACAAATACAGCTAAGAATGAGTAGAATAAACACGGCATAGATTGCCGTCTCGGATGGCGCTGGAATCCAGTGGAATCCATAATATTTGAAAAAGAAAGTTGGATTGCAATAAAGTTGTTCTATCCAACCCATATACCAGAAGCGTATAGTACTAATGAGCATAAGGATGCCAAATGCAATTCTGAAAGTTGCAAGAGGTGCTATCCCAACGGAATTTAGGAATAGGTATTTATATGCTTTTTTGAATATCGATATTGAATTAGTCCCCGTCATTATCTTGGTAACTAATTAAAATTCCTAGATTACTCGCTAAATCTACCTTCAAGTAAACAATCATTTGTTGCAACTTATTATAGACTTCATCTACTTGGTTCTGATTGTTTTGAATGGAGATTTCCAGGTCTGCATTTAGCGTGTTTATAGTACCATTAATATCGTCAAATTGTTGAGTAATAACCGAATTTAAATTTTGACCTGAGTGACTAGCATTAACTGCATCTAAGTAGTCATCAAATCCAATACCATTTACACCATTTGAAGAAGTACCTGTATAGAGATCTTCCAATTTTAAAATACTCTCTTGGAGTAATTCCAGTGAGTACTTGGCATGCACGGCTTCTAATTTATCCAATTGAGGATTGCCCAAACTTCTTTTGCCTAAAGGGATACCTACCTTACCATCTCTAATGAATCTTTCAAAATCTAAGTTCATTTCATTAACCAATAATCCCAATGAACTTCCTAGATCTGTTCCGTTAGCATTAATAAATGTTGTTGCATAAGCACCACTCCATTCAGTATTTACTTGCTGAGCAGCTGTATTCATTTGACCACAAACATCTATTAAATAATTCAAGGTAGCAGGCGTAGAAAGTGCAATAAGGATTTCTGCATCAGTTCCTTTAATGCCATAAAGTAAATAATCTATTGTTGGTAATCCAATGGCTGCTATATTTTGAGCAGTACCTAAACTATATACTCCAGAATTAATATTATTATTGATTTGTGTCGTATCCACGGGGTAAGTGTTAAAAATTGCTTTTAACGTTGATGTCCTAGCAGGTCCGAATTCAGTACTTGAGCATCCTTGCCAAGCTAAGTATGTATTTTTAAATTGCGCCCTCAATTCTTCTAGAGTAATTAAGTTAGTATTAGCTTGGAAATCTGATGCTAGTGAAACTAAGTCATTTGAATTTATCGCTAAGCGCTCATAACGAGGCTCGATAATATTCTCAGCATAGTTATTTAGCATAGCAGTTCTATCAAAATTTACATCATCAATAAGATCTCTATCGCAGGCATTTAAAGTGAAAATTAAAAGGAGTAGGCAAAGTACATTTTTGTAAGTCATCGGAAAAAATTAATGGGCAATTAATAAGTCTATTAAAACTAAAACATAAGAAGGGTTTTGCCTTCTTATGTTTTAGTAAAGGGTATTATCTTATTTTATAAAACATCTTTTACAGCGTCTAACCCATAAATTGAGCTTAGGATGCTTTTCGCGTCTGTTAAATCTTGATTAGTTACATTAATGAAACTAGGAACAGGGTTTGGTGCACCTATCGGAACCTCCTGGAAGTAAGCTGTTACACTCGCAATTTCTGAACTAGAGATTAATTTGTCACTATTGTAGTTGAGAGAAATAATAAAAGCATATGCCTCAGACAAAGCATGATTTCTCAAAGCATCCTCTGCAAAATTACTTTGAGCACTGTTTAAGTAATGGATAGCTGCAGTGGCTAAAACCATTTCCCATTCTGCTCTTAATTGAGCCGCAGCTTCATCCCTTAAAGTATAGTCTATGTTAGAAATACCATATCGTCCCTTAATCATTTGATCTAAAACTTTTTGAACAGTATTTAGGCCTGCATCTTGTCCAACACCAGCATATTTACCATGATATCTAACTTCACCATTTGTTAATTTTGCTTCAAAGTTTGCAATTGTCAAATCTGTGGGTATCCCGAAGAACCCAAAAGCTTCATCCCAATGATGCTCCATATCGGTACCCTCACCTGGGATTACTGTTTCATTGTCAACAGCATCACCAATTTTCCCTGGTCTAGTATAAACTTCTGCGGCTTGGTAATAGAATACTGCACCCATTAATCCTTTCTCAATAATCTGTGTGTACTCCACACCATACTCATCAAAAAAGTACGCTTTAGAACCACTAGTTGCCACACCGGCGCTACCTGGAGCCCAAGCGTTTCCAGCTTGACTGCTAATGCCACTCATATAGTTTATTAGGTATTCGAAAGTACTTGCGCTATATGCACCTCCACCTGCTGAAAAACATTTGCTTTTTAAATCTTTACCAGACTCATTTAAAGTAGTTTCAGAAAAGGGATTATTTTCGTTAGCAAACATATTTAGTAAAGTAGTGGCATCAACCATGGTTCCAGCGTTGGATTTTTTTAACTCAGCGGTCATTTCAGCTAACATATCTAAGCGAGCAGTTTGACCACCATAACTTACGTTATCAAAGCTGTAAGTAGATGGGATTTCTGGGTTATCATCCTCTTTTTCGCATGATGAGAAAGTGAAAACTATAGCAAGAGCTAATAATAAGTATTGATTTTTGTTGTTCATTTTTTTGAGTTTTAATTTACAATGGCTCAAAGTTAATTTAAATTAGACTAATTCTAAATAATCTTTTATTTTTTTTTCAAAACCATCAATTTGTGTCATTTAATTGTCACAAACAAGATGTTTTCGACAAGTCGATTAAAGAAGTCTGAAGAATAGATTCAAATTAGTCGCAGACTAAAACAATAGTATGAACTCGAAATATAGTAAATTTAAATATTTGATTCGAAATTTTTCAAATAGTTATTTCAACCTTTATCATAATATTACTTTGGAATTTGAGGTGTGTCGGTTAGATCAGATTTCTAACTTTCATTTTACTGCATTACTTTGTCTTAAAAAAATAGGCGAGGAGAATCTATTTGACAAAGAAGAGGTTCTTGCTAATTCTAGAAAAAAATTAGGTCGATTGATTAATGAAATAGTATTACTGCAATATCAAACAAAAATGAATCGAAGTTTATTGATTCTTTTTTTAGAAGAGTCTAATCTATTAATGGAGTTTTTAGGGAGTAAAGAACATGAAAAAACCCCCGAGTAAATCGAGGGTTTTTATAGTTGAAAAAAATCTACTAATAGATAGACTCTTTACCGAATTCTTTACAAAGCAAGTAGTAAAAACATGCTCTGTATTTATTTCTGTTTGATTTACCTAAAGTATCTAAAACTTTATTAATCGCTGTATCTAATTTCGGGCTATCTGCAAGACCTAATTTTTTCATTAAATAGTTGTTCTTAACAGTTGATAATTCTGAAGCATCTGTACCTGATACTGTCTCAGCATCCGCTTTGTAAATAGAGGGTCCTAAACCAATTGTTACTTTGGTTAACAAGTCCATGTCAACACTTATACCAGCATCTTTCAATTGCTTAGCGTATTTTGCGATTAATTCATCTCTTTTACTCATCTTGACTTAGATTTAATTTGGGTTAATAATTTAAACAAAAATAGTACTTCTAATTTAGGGTTTTAAACTTACAAATAATAAGTTTTCAACAATAAATCATAATACATCACCAGGGAAATAAGAATCGTACCAAAGCTTTTCTCTCTTTTTATAAAATGGTTTACTATTTTTGTTGCTCCAGAAAAATACGAATATGCAAGATAAGTTTGAGGTACTGAATGAAAAAAGGAAGTTGGCCCAGTTAGGTGGTGGTCAAGAACGTATAGCAAAACAACATAAGCAAGGAAAGCTGACTGCAAGAGAACGAATCCATTTCTTATTAGACGAAGGAAGCTTCGAAGAAATTGGGATGTTAGTGACGCACAGAGCTACGGACTTCGGATTGGATAAGCAAAAATTTTATAGCGATGGCGTAGTTACTGGATACGGAACTATACATGGTCGCATGGTCTATGTTTTTTCTCAAGATTTTACAGTTTTCGGTGGATCGCTTAGTGAAACACATGCTGAAAAGATATGTAAGCTTATGGACTTAGCCATGGAAAATGGCGCACCAATAATTGGATTAAATGATAGTGGAGGCGCTCGTATTCAAGAAGGCGTGGTTTCTTTAGGGGGGTATGCTGATATTTTTTATCGCAATACAATTGCTTCTGGAGTTATTCCTCAAATTTCGGCTATCATGGGACCTTGCGCAGGCGGGGCAGTTTATTCGCCAGCTATCACTGATTTCATAATGATGGTGGAGAATACCTCTTACATGTTTGTTACCGGTCCAAACGTGGTTAAAACGGTTACACATGAAGAAGTTACAAGTGAAGATTTAGGTGGAGCTTCTGCTCACAGTACAAAATCCGGTGTTACTCATTTCTCTTGTGCAAATGAAATGGAGTGTATCGAATACCTTAAAACTTTATTGAAGTATGTACCTCAAAATTGTGAAGAAGATGCACCAGTTTATCCTTATGAAATGCAAGAAGATGAGTTAAGAGCTAAACTGAACACTTTAATTCCAGAGAACGCGCAACAACCTTATGATATGCGTGAAGTCATTCAGGAGTTAGCGGATGTTGGTAGCTTTTTTGAAGTGCATAAAAATTATGCGGAGAATATAGTCGTAGGGTTTGCTTTAATCGCTGGTCGAAGTGTGGGTATTGTGGCGAATCAGCCAGCTGTTCTTGCAGGAGTTTTAGATATTGAATCTAGTAAGAAAGGTGCTCGTTTCGTTCGTTTCTGTGACAGCTTTAATATTCCTATACTCACTTTAGTGGATGTACCTGGATTTTTGCCTGGCACGGATCAAGAGTGGAATGGTATCATTACCAATGGAGCTAAATTACTTTATGCTTTTGCTGAAGCAACTGTACCGAAAATTACCGTGATTACTAGAAAGGCATACGGTGGAGCTTATGATGTAATGAGTAGTAAACATATTGGTGCTGATTTGAATTTTGCATGGCCTAGTGCTGAAATTGCCGTGATGGGAGCAAAAGGTGCATCGGAAATAATTTTCAGAAAGGAAATTGCAGCTGCGGATGACAAAGAAGCTAAGCTTCAAGAAAAAACAGACGAGTATACAGAGAAATTTGCTAATCCTTATAGAGCAGCAGCAAGAGGATTTATCGATGAAGTAATAAAGCCGGAATCTACTCGACTCAAATTGATCAAAGGCTTTAAAATGCTGGAGAACAAGGTGAAAAACTTACCTAAAAAGAAGCATGGCAATATTCCTTTGTAAGAATATTGCTTAAGTAACAAGGAAGTACAGCTTACTTGTTGTTAAAACCTCGCATCTGTTACATCAATCTCTGGATAATCCTTTGGGTCAAAGCTAAAGAACTTATCCTCTAAAGTGATGTTAGGAGTAAAAGACTTGATTAGATAGGTATATCTCATTCCTGACCGCTCATATATTTTTGACTCAACAATAGTGTTCGATGAAGGATCTACCTTCAAGTCAATCTTAAAGAAATTCTGATCTTTGTTGACCGGAGTTAATTCAATTACTTTGATAAGTTTGCCTGCTGAATTCTTGTATTCTTCTTTTAATCGATAAATGTAATCCTTGGTGTAAAGATTAAACAGCATAGATGGAGAAAACATGGCTTCATCCTCTTCGTAGTCGTTGATTTGAACTTCGTTATACTCTTTCAAGTAATTCCAGATTGTAACATTATCTGAAACGAACATTTGATCTTTTAAATCTACTTTGAACATATCGCCTTTAAACCATGCTTTTACATCAGCAACTTGGTTTTCTTCATTTTCAGGCAAGTCAATAGTCAATTTCAAATCCATCTTTGCTGATGCGTATTTTGAATACTTCTCTGAGACTGCTTTTAATATGGCATCTGCTTCCGCATCCAGTGCATTGTCTTGTGCAAATGCAAAACTAAATAGAAGCAATAAAATGGTGATCGGCTTTAAAATTTTCATGTTTTTCGATTATAGCTTGTTAGTATTCAAATACTGTTCCAATTCTGCTTCTGACTTACAATAAACATCACGAGGTTTGCTTCCTAGATTCGGACCAACTATTCCAGCAGCTTCTAATTGATCCATTATTCGACCTGCTCGGTTATAACCTAATTTCAGTCTTCGTTGAATCATAGAGGTGCTTCCTACCTGATTGTTTACGATAACACGGGCTGCTTCTTCGAATAAGGCATCTTTTTCATCTGCATCAAAACTCCCCCTATCTTGTGATTCTGTACTTGGATCAATAAATTCAGGTAATTCGAATACCGTTGGGTAACCTTGTTGCGCACTAATGAAATCTACTAGCTCTTCAACTTCTGGCGTATCTATGAATGCACATTGTAATCTAACCATGTCACTTCCCTGTGAGAATAGCATATCTCCTCTACCTATCAATTGGTCTGCACCACCTGCATCTAAAATTGTTCGAGAATCAATTTTGGATGATACCTTGAAAGATATTCTTGCTGGGAAATTGGCTTTGATTACTCCTGTAATGATGTTCACTGATGGACGCTGAGTAGCTAATACTAAATGTATTCCAATGGCTCTTGCTAACTGCGCTAAACGAGCGATTGGTGTTTCAACTTCCTTTCCAGCCGTCATAATAAGATCAGCAAACTCATCAATGACCAAAACAATGTAGGGTAAAAATTTGTGTCCATTATTCGGATTTAATTTCCGTTGAATGAATTTCTGATTATATTCTTTTAAATTTCTTGCCTTACCATCTTTCAATAGATTATATCTGTCATCCATTTCAATACATAAAGCATTCAAGGTAGCAACTACTTTTTGCACGTCTGTGATAATAGCTTCTTCTTCTCCTGGTAGAATGGCAAGAAAATGCTTTTCAATGGCATTATAAATAGATAACTCGACTTTCTTAGGATCAACTAGGACAAACTTCAATTGAGAAGGATGCTTCTTATAGAGAAGTGAACACAGAATGGCATTAATCCCAACGGATTTACCTTGACCCGTTGCTCCAGCCATTAACAGGTGAGGCATTTTAGTTAAGTCGGCTATGAAAATTTCATTGGCAATATTTTTACCAAGAGCTATGGGTAAATCGAATTTAGTATTACTAAACTTTTCTGAGGCTAGCATAGATTTCATGGATACCGTTTCTTTCTTGGCATTTGGCACTTCTATTCCTACCGTCCCTTTCCCTGGAATAGGCGCGATTATTCGAATCCCTAACGCCGCTAAACTTAGGGCAATATCATCTTCTAGATTTTTAATCTTAGAAATTCTAACCCCTGGTGCAGGAATGATTTCATAAAGTGTAACGGTTGGGCCAACTGTTGCCTTAATCTTAGAAATTTCAATATTGTAGTTTTTTAAAGTCTCTACAATTTGATCTTTGTTTCTTTCAAGCTCTTCTTTATCTATACTTACTTTATCTCCACCATGGTCTTGCAAAATACTAAGAGGAGGGTATTTGTAGTTACTCAAGTCTAGGGTGGGGTCATAGTTGCCATCATTCTTTACAGTACTAACTGTTTTCTCTTCAATAGTTTCTGTTATGGCGAGCTCTAATTCTTCTTCTTCGACTTTTTTCTCGACAGCCTTTTTTGGTTTTAAGGCTTCCTTATCGTTGTCGGATACCTCAAACTCTAAAGAGCCTATTTCTTCAACTTCGATCAGCTCAGTAGGAGTATTTATGTTGGTTTCTATAGTTGATTCAGGTTTTTCTAGCTTGTCTTTTTCAAATATGGATTCGTCCATACTAATAGCAACTTCTCCCTCATCTTCATTTGAATCAATTGGGCTGTCCTTCGATTTGAATAGAGTTAGTATTTTATCGAAATCTAAATCAAAAGATAATACCAAATAAGCAATACCTATAGCTACAAGAACTGCAGCCGTTCCAATGCTTTTTAAATTATTAACCAACCACCCATTACTTCCAGCTATATAATAACCAACGCTTCCTCCTGGATGAAAAAAGGCATTCTTAAAAAATAGGTATCTAACAAACTCACTTACAGCAGCAAAGAAAAACATGAGAAAAATACTGTGATAAGTGATTCTCTTCCATTTGAATATTTTCTTACTAAAGAGTAGGTTTGCCCCATAAACGAAAAGGAGTACACTAATAAACAAGGCGCTAAGACCAAAGGATTTTTTTACAAAGATTTCAGAGACATTGAACCCGAACTTACCTAATGCATTGGCATAGCTAAGCTTTGTACTTTCATTGTTGAATTCATCAACAAGCATACTGCTCACGCTGGCCTCGTCGATGTGCCAAGTGAATAAGTATGAAATGAAGGAAATAAAAAACAGCAAAGCGAAAAGAATAAGGACTAAGCCTGCAATCTTCTTGTATTGTTTTTTACTCCCTAAGTTGAGGGAAGGTTCCTCATGATCTTCTTCTTCCTTTTTTCTTCGTGCTTTAGCCATTTGAGGTACTTAACGATTTAATACACTAAAATCGTGTATCTGTGACCTATCTAGTAATAATGGACGATTATTTTACCAACAGACTATTGTTAATTGGACTATTGGGTATAAAAAAAGGAGCTATCAATAGCTCCTTTTTTTATCTATATTTTATTGAAGATTACTTCTTCACAAAAGTTTTTGTGTAGAACACATTCTTTTTGCTGTCAAACAACTTTACAAGGTAAACACCATGTTCGAAGTTCTGAATATTTACATTTAAGTCGGAAACATTAGAAACTTCTTTACTTAGAATTTTCTTACCAATAATACTGTACACTTCAATTGAGTTCAAATCATTTGTGTTTTCAATTCCTTTGATTTGAATAAAGTTACTTGCTGGATTAGGGAATATAGATAAAGACTGACTGTCAATATCTTTAATACCCACGGTCCCTACTTTTAAGTCATAACTTAAAGTTACTCTATCTATTGTTGATCCTGGAAAACTAAACTGAATAGTGCCTGTTAAATCATCGCTAAACCCCATTGGTAGAAGAGTGATTTTAATTTCTGCTGAATCACCATCCGCAATTAAAAATGAACCTGACGTTATAATACTTGGGTCATCACAGGCTGCATCGGTACAAAATCCAACTTCCCAATTTGAACTAATGGTATTGCCATCATTAAAAATGTAGTCAGCCATTTGGTCTTGTCCAGAATTATTCACTAAATAAGACTTAACTAATAAATCCGTGGCGTTAACATCTGCCGAAGAAATGTTCAAGGTAGAGCTAGTCGAAACTATGGTTTGACTCCAGCCAACACTTAACATAAGTAGTGAAAATATTAATGTGTAAAGTTTATGCATTTTATTAATTGTTTCCTACAAATCTAAGATTTTTTTCTAACTTAGCGCTATTAATTTTAAATCAAATCATTAATTCTATGAAAAAAATATTACTTATTATGGTTACAATGTTCACATTGTCACTAGCTTCAGCACAACTTCCCGACAATTCTTTTGCGCCAGACTTCACGGCTACGGATATTGATGGGGTAACACACAATTTATATGCTCTTCTTGATTCAGGTTATACTGTAGTTCTAGATCTAAGTGCAGCATGGTGCGGTCCTTGTTGGACAGTACACGAGTCAGGTATATTACAAGATCTTCATGACACATACGGTCCTAATGGAACGAATGAAATGAGAATTTTTTACATTGAATCTGAAGGAACAAACGGTTTAGATCAATTAAACGGAATTAACAGTACGAATGGTGGTGGAGCGAATAGAGCTACTGATTCATACGGTGACTGGGTTGGAAATCATACTTTCCCATTCATTGATAATGCAGCTATCGCTAGCGCATACCAATTATCAGCTTTCCCAACTTTGTATACAATCTGTCCTGAAAGATTAACAAGAGTATTTGTTGGCTCACCAGGTGGTGGATTCGCACTTTCAGATTTTTATGATATTGCTACAGCATGTGAAGGTCCTGCAACAACTACTATTGATCCTTCTTTATTAGGTTATAGTGGTGAAGAGTTAGCTTATTGTAGTTCTTTTGATGGTGCAGTAACTATGCAAAATCATGGTACTTCAGCATTAACTAGTGCTACCATTGAATTAAAGCAAGGTGCTAATGTTTTAGCAACTCAAAATTGGACTGGAAACTTAGCGAGCTACCAAGTAGCTACTGTAAGCTTTACAGATGTTGTGTTTTCTCCAGGAGTAGGGATTACAGCTGAGATTACGTCTATGGATAACAACACGGCTAATAATGATGTTTCATTTACTGTTGATGTTTTAGCTTTAGCTGGAAACGCAATCGTTGAAGATATGGAAGATGGTACGACTCAGGTATTACCTTCAGGTGTATTTTTAGATAGTGGTTCGGATTTCCAACCAATACCCTTTGGAAAATCAGATTTGAATACTCCTCCTGCTCAAGATTTGGGTGGTTTCGGAGCATCAGTTAAGTCTTTATTGTTCTTATTCTTTAATGAAAGTGCTACTGATAAAGGTTCAGTTGTTTTTGATAAATTAGCTATTCCTGCTTCAGCTGATGAAGCTTCCTTAGAATTTTCATATGCATATGCTCAATACATTGCTGAGAATGATAAATTACAAATTGAAGTTTCTTCTGATTGTGGTGCTACATGGACTAACGTTTTTGATAAAGCGGGTTCAACTTTATCTACAGCTGCAGCTACTGAATCTTTCTTCATTCCAACAGTTGCTGACTGGGTTAGAGATAGTGTTGATTTGTCAGCTTTCATTGGTGAAGAAATCTTAGTAAGATTTGTAGGAACTTCTGCATATGGAAATAACCTTTATGTTGATGATGTTAATGTTTCTCATAAAACAGCTTCTGCTATTAATGAAATTGCATTTACTTCAGACTTAAGTTTATCTCCTGTACCTGCATCAACAAATTTAAATGTTGCATTTGAATTAGGTGCAGAGCAAGATATTGAATTAAATATTGTTTCAGTTGATGGTAAAGTGATTTCATCTCAAGCATTTGTTAATACTCAAAACGTGAATACTACTTTTGATGTTGCTAGTGTAGAGAATGGAGTATACTTCATGATCATCTCAACTGAGAATGGAATGTCTACTAGAAAATTTGTAGTAAGTCATAACTAGATTTAAATTTATTTTTAAAGAATGCCTCGATTTATCGGGGCATTTTTTTTTGTGCAAACGATAACAAGGTTTTAATTATTGTAGATTGTATATTAAGTCTCTTATGGAAAAACTTGATAAAATATTAAATGCTAAAAACTTCTTTTTTGTCCTGCTTCTTTTGCTTGGGCTTGGCGTTTCTATTCAAGCATTGCTGGAAGGCACGAGGTCAATTGCTGGGGGAGAGTACACCCATTACAACAACTATCTAATCTTTAAGCAATCCTTTTATCATCTTATTGGATATAATGACTTATACGCTGCTTATCCTAAAGAACACTTTGATTTCTTTAAGTATAGTCCAACATTCGCAATTCTATTTGGTGCTTTTGCCATCTTACCAGATTTTTTAGGTCTAAGCTTATGGAATGTCACCAATTTATTGATGCTCTTGTTGGCTTTATATGCTATTCCTAATTTTGATAAAAAATGGATTGGTGCGATAGTGCTACTCAGTATTTTTGAATTAGTTACTACTGCTCAGAATGAACAAAGTAATACGCTAATGATTGCCTTCTTTGTGCTCACCTTTGTTAGCCTAGAGCGACAGAATCAATTCCTCGCCTGCTTTTTTATTTCTTTAGCAATCTATACCAAGTTATATGCTATTGTTGGTTTAAGTCTATTTATTCTTTATCCTGGTAAATTGAAAAATGCACTATGGTTAGGAGTATGTATGCTTGGGCTATTTCTATTGCCTCTCCTTGCAGTGGATTGGCATCAGTTAATCTTCCAATATAAAAGTTGGTTTAGCTTGTTGGGGCGAGAACATGATCAAATCTACGGGATCTCCGTAATGGGTTGGTTACATACTTGGTTTAACCTGAATGTCCATAAAGCTCTTCCGGTTGTGTTTGGAGTGGTCTTATTTTGTATCCCATTGCTTCAGTTTAGAAAATACAAGGATTGGAGTTTCAGAATACTCTTTTTATGTTCTATTCTTATTTGGGTAGTGATATTTAATCACAGAGCAGAATCTGCTTCTTATATAATAGCCTATATAGGAGTTTGTATTTGGTTTGTAGTAGGTCAAAAGAATAAATTGCGAATAGCGCTAATGGCCTTGTGTTTTTTACTGGTTACTATAAGCCCAACAGATTTGTTTCCAAGAATGTGGAGAGAAGAATTCGTTCAAGCATATACTTTAAAAGCGGTTCCTGTGATTGTGGTATGGCTATTTGTAATAATGGATATGATTGTATTGCCTTCAAGTAAATTAGAAGCGTCAAACGCTGAAAAGTAAGCTTACTCTCCTGACATTACTTTTATCTTCGTGAACATTTCACCGGCTTGACCAGTAAGAATACCATAGTAAGTCTCTTCGCTTTCTTTATCATCCGCTTTCATATAGACCTCCGTCCCATTATCAAACACATGAGATAATAGGATGTTTTCACCATCTTGTAAAAACATAAGGTGTCCAATTTGATTCGTCGTAGTCGTTTTAGGTGGATTTAAATTTATCAATTTTGTAAATGCTACAACACTGCTTTTGTCAAACATAGAGAAACTCGTTCCTGATGTATACATTGTTGCTTCAACACCATTTGCTCGAGCCTGCAGCGATTGCATGTAAGTCAAAGGAATCCCATCTAATAAGGATTCCTGAACCAATTCAACCGTTTCAGCCACTTCTGGTTCAGTAACAAAATTATCAACCGATGTTTCAGTTTCCGAATTACATGAAGCCATAAGCATGGCTAAGACAAAAAGTAAAATTAAATTCTTCATAAAACGATTCTTAACGGGCTACAGATACTGATCTCATTTCTCTAATCACAGTTACTTTAACTTGACCTGGGTAAGTCATGTCTTCTTCAATTTTTTTAGAAATTTCGAATGACAATTCTTCCGATCGTTTGTCGTCAACTTTTCCGCTTTCAACAATAACTCTCAATTCTCTACCCGCTTGTATAGCGTATGCTTTATCTACACCATCATATTCCATGGCAAGTGTTTCAAGTTCCTTGATTCTTTCCAAGTAGCTTTCCATGATTTCACGACGAGCCCCTGGACGTGCGCCAGAAATAGCATCACAAGATTGGATGATTGGCGATATTGCATATCTCATTTCCATTTCATCATGATGGGCTCCAACTGCATTACATACTGCTGGGTGCTCACCATACTTTTCACAAAGTTTCATCCCTAACAAAGCATGTGATAATTCACTCTCTTCATCTGGAACTTTTCCTATATCGTGTAGTAATCCTGCTCTTTTAGCCAACTTAACGTTTAAACCTAATTCAGCAGCCATCGTAGCGCACAAATTAGCCGTCTCTCTTGAGTGTTGTAACAAGTTCTGACCGTATGACGAACGGAATCTCATTCTACCCACGTAACGCACTAATTCAGGGTGCATTCCAGAAATCCCCATATCAATTACGGTTCTTTCCCCAATTTCCATTAAGTGGTCGTTTAATTGCTTGCTTGTCTTTTTAACAACTTCCTCAATGCGGGCTGGATGTATTCTACCATCAGCAGTTAACTTTTGTAGGGATAGTCTTGCAATTTCTCTTCGAATAGGATCATACCCAGAAATGATTATTGCTTCTGGAGTATCATCAACAACTATCTCACAGCCCGTTGCTGATTCAATAGCTCTAATGTTTCGTCCTTCTCTACCAATAATTTGTCCTTTTTGATCGTCAGACTCTAAGTTGAAAACAGAGACCGTATTCTCAATGGCATGCTCAGCAGCCGTTCGTTGAATAGTCTGAATAACAATTTTCTTAGCTTCTTTGTTTGCCTTAGCCTTTGCATCATCCATGATTTGTTTGATGTGCGACATAGCATCTGTTTCTGCTTCTTTTTTCAAAGTTTCAACCAGCTGTTCTTTAGCATCCGCTGCAGATAAGTTGGATATTTTTTCTAGTTTACTTACAATTTCGGCATGCTGTTCGTCAACCTTTTGTTTCTTGATTGACATAACTTCTAGCTGCTCATTCAGATTACCTTTAAGTGAATCAAGTTCTTTTTCTTTTCTAGAATTCTCCTCTATTTTCTTAGAGATAGACTGTTGAGTTTCCTTGAATTGGATTTCTTTTTCTCTTAACTGCTCTTTCCGCGTATTGGTTTCCTCTTCAAACTTAGCTTTCTTCTGTAAAAAGTTTTCTTTGGTTTCAAGAATCTTACTTTGCTTAATGGTCTCAGACTTTGCCTTGGCTTTTTCAAAGAAGGTATCTGCTTGCGACTTAGCCTTACTTATAACTAGTTCAGCTTCTTTCTTAGCAGCCTCATCTATTTCTTGTGCTTTGCTTTTAGATAACATTTTACCTATTACAAAACCAAGTATCAGGCAAATTACTGCCGCTACTATGGTGATTATCATATTCATTTCACTTCATTTATAATTAAAAAAATAAAGTAAGAGTTCACGAAATCTATCAGGAATACAGGATAATTTAACGCTTGAGGGTCTGTTCTAGTTTTGAAAGTTCTTCTTCAAAATTAGCAGAACTGCTTATTGTTTTTCTTTGATTTTCAATATTTTGTACTGCGTACATCAAAGCACTCATGGCTAAATAATCTTGTTTGTCTTTGGCGGCATACACCTGTTGAAATTGCTTAACTTTTTCATTGATTTCTCTCGCAGCATTTCTTACATCTTCCTCTTCACTCTTTTTAATCTTCAAGGGGTAGGGGCGATCGGCAATAAGTACATTTATATTGATAATATCTGCTGAGTCTTCGTTCATTCTTATCCATTAAGCAAGGTTATACACCGGTCTATTTCCTTAATATAATCGTTAATCTTACGCTTTAACTCTGTTGTTTCTTGTGGTTTGTCATCTCCACTGATGCTTTTCGCTAACTTTAGCGTTTGTAATTTTTGATTCAAGTTGTCGAATAGGGTTTTTTCCAATTCAATTTCTTTCTTCAACGCTAAATTACTACTATTCAAATCATTTTTCTCATTTTTTAGCAAGGCAATTTTCTCAAGAAGTTTTTCAACTTGCTTCTGAATGACTATTAATCTAGACGCACTACTGCTCATTACTTTCTTATTGTAGCATCAAAATCCTTTTCAAGGGTCTTGATAATGTGATTCATTGTTTTATCTATCTCGTGATCCGTCAGGGTTTTTGCTTGGTCTTGAAGTTTAAAATTAAGTGCATAAGATTTTTTTCCTTTACCAATCTTTTCTTCACTTTTGAAAACATCAAACAAGTCCATATCCTTCAATAAAACCCCTGCACTTTGCGTAATTCGGTTCCGAATTTCCTCAAAATTAACATTATCATCTAAAATTACCGCTAAATCGCGGCTAACCGCAGGAAACTTAGTAATTTCTTGAAAACGAATTTTTTGCCTATTTAAGCTGCTTATAATTTTATCCCAATGCAATATTGCGGTGAATACCTTTTGGTCAATTTCAAAGGAGTCAAGCTGCTTTGCTGAAACTTCTTTAAGCTCTGCTAGAAGAATCTTTTTCGTATATATCTGAATCTGGTCATCACTAGTTTTAATCTTTAGTTTACCAAACTTCAAATTTTTAAACAAAGCTTCAACGATACCTTTTAGATGAAAAATGGATGCGGCTTGCTTTTTAGCGATCCAATTGTTCTCTAAAACTTCTCCTGTGTAGTAGATAGCTAAAAATGCCTCCTGACTGTGGTCAAAATTGTAAGTGTGTCCAAATTCATAAAACTTTAGATTAATCTTCTTTCGGTTAATATTATGACGCAATACATTCAATGCTTCAGGGATTAGCGAAGCTCTCATGCTATCAAGCTCTGAAGTCATGCTGTTTTGGAGCATGACTAATTTTCCGCCTTCAGGATAGTATTTAGATTGACTAATAGAATTAGTCATGATTTCAGAAAACCCAAATCCATTTAAAACATGAGAAATATTTTCTTTAGTAGAATGCTCATCAACTCCATCTTGGAAAGATAAAGTGGATTTGACTATGGAAGGAGGGGCAATGTTATTAAATCCATAAATTCGCATTACTTCTTCAATTACGTCTGCTTCTCTTAGAACATCGGCTCTTGACAACGGGCTTAATAAACTTAAACTCCCTTCATTCTCTTTGATAATCTCAAAATCTAAATCCTTCAAAATTTGCTTGACCTGATTCAATTCAAAATCATGCCCAGATAAAGAGTTTAGTTTGCTGAGTCGGAGTTCAATTTCTTGTTTCGCTACTTCATTTGGGTATAAATCATACCAGTTGCTAGCCACTTTTGCATCGGCAAGTTCTTCCAATAATTGTACAGCTCGTTTTAAGGCATCAACTGTAATAGAGGGGTCTGCGCCTTTTTCATATCGTTGAGCAGCATCCGTTCTCAATCCATGACGAGTAGATGTTCTTCTAATATATGCAGCATCAAAATAAGCGCTTTCTAAAAATATAGCTTTAGTTTGGTCTGTAACACCAGCGTGCTCACCGCCAAAAACTCCTGCCATACACATTGGATTTGAAGAATTGCAAATCATTAAATCTTCTGCATACAATTTTCTTTCAAGCTGATCGAGAGTCGTAAATAAACTTCCTTCTTTTAAAGTTTTTACAATGACTTCATTACCTTTTACTGCCTTCAAATCAAAAGCATGCAAAGCTTGGCCATATTCTTTTAACACATAGTTCGTGATATCTACTACATTGTTAATAGGTCTTACACCAACTGCCAATAATTTATTCTTCAACCAAGTTGGAGATTCTTTGATTACCAAGCTATCTAAAACTACCCCTGAATACCTTGGGCAGGCTTCCGTATTCTCAATTTTAATTTTTACTTCGGTTGAATTCCCGCTAGACGTTACTTTTACCTCAGGCCAATTAACAGAGACATGGGGTTCATTAAAGACATTTAGGGCTGCAGCGATATCTTTTGCTACACCAATATGGCTCATCGCATCAGTTCTGTTGGGCGTTAAACCAATTTCAAATACAAAATCTTCATCTATATTGTATAATTCAGCTAGAGGCATACCAACACTTAAATCCGAATCTAATACCATGATTCCTTCATGGCAAGAACCTAATCCAATTTCGTCTTCAGCGCATATCATTCCCTCCGAAAGTTCTCCTCTTAGCTTAGCTTTTTTGATAGTAAAGCCTTCACCATTAGTTGGATGAATAGTTGTTCCCACAGTGGCAACGACAACTTTTTGACCTTGCGCCAAATTAGAAGCACCACATACTATATGTAAGGGAGCATCCAAACCAACATCCACTTGGGCAACAGATAACTTGTCGGCATTTGAATGCTTTTCTTTAGTTAGAACTTCTCCAACAACTAAGCCTTTTAAGCCGCCTTTAATAGAACTGAAAGGCTCTACATGTTCAACTTCTAAGCCGGTATTAGTAAGTATCTCAGCTAATTCAGTAGGTGATTGATTGAAGTCTAATAGTTCTTTCAACCAATTATAAGATATTTTCATATTGCTTTAGTATTCTTTTAAGGGATTAATTCAGTCATTGTTGCTGTTTCGATATCATCATTGTCGAGTCGAATAAAAGCCACTATATACATGTGGTTCATTACCCATAATTCATCAACATCATAATCATCGATGTCAATTTCAAACTCTTTAATAATTACGGTATTTTCCGCTACTTGCGCAGCTACATTTTCACCTATAACTGGTGTGATAGCTTTTCTTAAGACAAATTCATGTTCGTAATTGACTACTTGAGTACTTCCGTCTAATTGCTCTGCTATAATTTCACTTTCAGTAAGATAAAATCCTAAATTATGCTTAGGAGCATCTACACTATAACTTAGGGTAATTCTATAACGAAGGGTTCTTTCGGTTTCATCCAAAGTCACAATTTCAAGATTCAAATCTACGAAAGAGGGCAGTGCTATTTCACTATTGACAAGGCCAGCCCATGTTCCTGGTGATTGTTGAAGTCGAGTACCACCAATCACTTTTCTGCTTATAAATGTTGAAGGCTTTACTCCAACTGGACCAAGACTATTTGCAATTTCATTGGCATCGTCGGTTCTTAAATCCTGATCGGTCCCGTAAGGGAATGCTAGAAATTTACTGTGCACAGTGACCGGTACAAACCGATTACCTAAGGTGGTATACAAGCTATTAGTTACCGCATTTCCCGCTGGGCAATTTGAGCAACGAACTCCTGAAAACTCCTCAAAAAGCACATTTCTATTCACAGAAGGAATAGGAGTTGCAGAAACATAGCTCGTGTCTACTAAGCTTACTTGATTTTTTTCAAAATTAATAAATGGTCCTTCCTCTTTGCATGAACTCATAAGAATTATGATTCCTGCTAATATGCTTAGTTTATTCATCTTCATCATTTTTATTGCTATTTAGAAACTGGTGTTTAGTCCAGCTCGTACTCCATTAAACGCAGGCTCTAGTCTACAAACTCCTCCCGTACAAACTATTCCTTCTACTTGACGCACATAAGAAATAAAGAATCGATGCGGTCCTTCTGTGTATGAGGTATAAACAGAATAGTAGTGTTCATTCTTACTTGATTTATTTGGTCCCGGTTTGAAATTCCACATATCAGAAACTGATATTGACAATTTAGGAGCTACCGTAAATTCAACTAAAGCATATAGCCATTGTCCGAAATCTCTTTGAGCACTTTGATATTGAGCTTCAAATCGAAGTGATTTCTTGCGATCAATCTTATAGCTTAACTCAAAGAATGGAGAAAAAACTTGCACATCAGTTGGCAAATTAGCAGGACCTTCATAAAAATCTTGATTGTATTGAACGAATTGTAAGCCAATCAAAGTCTTCACCTTTTTACTAACCTTCCATTCTGAATCAAAATAGATTTCTCTAAAAAGATTATCAGCCGCATAACTTTGCAGATTAATCTTGTTTCTATGAATCTCAGAGAAGCTAAAATTGAAGGTTAATCCTTTGGTAGGTGTGTATGTTCCATCCAAAGCAAAAGATGTTTCTTCAATCTCTTGAGATGCTGGTTGATACCTGGCTGGTAAACGTAATGAGTTCTGTCTGTTAGTTGCAGGAATAAAATTTAGCGCTCCATTGATTAACGTTTCATTGTCTTCTGGTGAAGTTCTAAACTGAAAATTATCTGTACGTTTATATTGAGCAGATATTCCAAATCCCTTCTTTGAATAAGTCAAACTCGTGTAAACAATATTTCCTGGTTTATCTGAATAAACATTATTCACTGGGTTTACTAAAGATTTATTTAATGGGTCATTAATAGCTTCGTGTGTTTTATATGCACCTTCTATAAACCATGAAACTCTACCAATACTCAATCTGTTATAAGCAGAAAATACATAGGTGTTGTATTTAGGAACAAATCGATCTTGTAATTCATAACTATTAATCACGTTAGCAATAGTTGTCATAGTTCCTTCATCAATAGTTCTATTTACGATAGCGGCACCAGGACTTAAAGTTATTTTTTCTCCAATAGGAATATATCCTTCTACATTTACGCCTTTAATAATAGGGTTATAAAAGCTTAATCTATTTTTTCTCACTCCAACGAAAGCTTTTGCAAACCAATTTTCGCTAAACTCATATTTTGCTTTAACTCCAAATATCGCGTTGTCTATTCCTAGAAACCTATTCTCATATGCTCGGAATGTTACACCACTTCCAAACTGATCATAAAAGTGACCACCAGTAAGGGTAAGTTTTTTAAAATCCTTTTCTACAAACCACCGTCCAACACCAAAGGCGGTATAAGCATCGTCATTTGGATTGTGAAATCTTGAATTCAAGAACATATCTAATCGAATTCCCGTTCTAAAACCCCAATCATTATTGGTATAGTTGACAGTTAGCCATCCATCCGCAGATGATTTTAAATCATCGTAATGGTTAGTTCCTGATGCCCCTATAGTACTGTCTTTAACGTAGTAATCGGTTCTCAATTCTAAGTCACCAGAAATGTATCCTTGGGCTTCAATATACTGAGCAAATGTGAATAGAAAAAGAGTTAAAGTGAATAGTTTTTTCATTGAATTGGGTTAATTGGCTAGTAAATTTAAGATATTAGCCTTGATAACAAAAGCAAAACCCTCTTTAAAGTAATTTGGCATAGAGATTGCCTTTTAAAAATCAAACAAATCAACATGAAAAATTTTAATAAACTTATTGCAATTACCTTTTTGCTAATTATCGGCTCTTTCAGCTTGCAAGCTCAAGGTGGAGCTAAGGAAGTATTTTCAGACAAGCGTTTACCAAGTTTAAGTTTGAATGATATGAACGGTAAAAAAGTAAATGTAGAAGATTACGGAAAGAACGGTAAAATTACTGTTTTGAGTTTTTGGGCTACTTGGTGTTCTCCTTGTAAAAAAGAGTTGAATAGCATTTCTGAATTATACGAATTTTGGCAGGATGATTACGATATGGAGCTTGTTGCCATTTCAATTGATGACGTTCGTAATATTTCTAAAGTGAAAACATATGTAGATGGACAAGCATGGGATTATGAAGTATTGTTAGACACGAATGAAGATTTGAAGCGAATGATGAATTTTCAAACGGTACCTTACACGGTATTAATCAATAAAGAAGGTAGAATTGTCTATACGCACGCTGGTTACGTAGCAGGAGATGAGTATATTCTTGAAGATCACATCAAGGAATTGGCTAGATAAGAAACTAAGATTTTGGCATATATATATGTCGTTAAAAAAGCCTGAATTCTCCCTATGAATTCAGGCTTTTTTGTTGCACCATTCTTGACAACTAATCTTTGCGGTATTCTATTCTTCTAAGTTTATCCTATACCTTATCTTTGCCACTCAATTAAAAAATCAATTCATATGGCTAACGCATTCTTTAATGTTCCCAAACCGGTAAATGAACCAGTAAAAGCTTATGCTCCTGGTAGTCCAGAAAGAAAGAGTATTGAAAATACTTTACAATTACTTAAAAGTAAAACTATAGATGTACCTATGGTTATTGGAGGTAAGGAAGTTTTTACTGATAATAAAATCACCATCAATCCTCCGCATGAAATTAAGCATGTATTGGGCACTTATAATAAAGGAACAGCTGATCATGTTCAACAAGCTATTGATGCGGCCTTAGAAGCAAAACCAAAATGGGAAGCACTTCCTTGGGAAGAGAAAGCTGCCATATTTTTAAAAGCAGCCGATTTGTTGGCTGGTCCATATAGAGATTTATTAAACGGATCGACTATGCTAGCGCAGAGTAAGAATGTGATGCAAGCGGAAATTGACGCAGCATGCGAGCTTATTGATTTCTTTAAGTTTAATGTGCAGTACATGACTGATTTATATAAGGAACAACCTGAATCTAATCCAGGTATGTGGAACAGGTTGGAGTACAGACCTTTGGAAGGATTTGTGTTTGCAGTTACTCCATTTAATTTTACTTCCATTTGTGCGAACCTTTGTGCTGCGCCGGCTATGATGGGAAATACTATCGTATGGAAGCCAAGTGAAACTCAAGCATACTCTGCGCACTTTGTTATGCAACTTTTTAAAGAAGCAGGTTTGCCTGATGGAGTAATCAATATGGTGTTGACTGATGGACCAGTTGCAGGTGACGTATGTTTCTCTCACCCAGATTTTGCAGGAATACACTTTACAGGTTCTACAGGTACATTCCAATTTATGTGGAAGACTATTGGAAATAATATAGCTAATTATAAAACATACCCACGTATAGTAGGAGAAACAGGAGGGAAGGATTTTATAGTTGCGCATTCAAGCTCTATACCTGCTCAAGTTTCTACTGCTCTTTCACGAGGTTCTTTTGAGTATCAAGGACAAAAATGTTCTGCGGCTTCAAGAGCTTATATTCCATCGAATATTTGGGAAGAAGTTAAAGCTGGTTTAGTAAAAGATGTTAAGTCTTTCAAAATGGGTAAAGTGGACGACTTCAGTAATTATATTAATGCGGTAATTGATGAGCGTTCTTTTGATAAGATTGCTAAGTATATAGATGCAGCTAAGACGGATAAGAATGCAGAAATATTAGTTGGAGGAGGACATGATAAAAGCAAAGGCTACTTTATAGAGCCAACGGTAATCGTTACTTCTGACCCGAAATATACCACCATGTGTGAGGAATTGTTCGGCCCGGTAATGACGATTTTCGTTTATGAACCAAAAGACTGGTTGAAGACATTAAAACTAGTAGACTCTACGTCTCCTTACGCGTTAACTGGAGCGGTATTTAGTCAAGATAGATATGCTTTGGATGAAGCAAACACAATCTTGAAGCATGCTGCTGGAAATTTCTACATCAATGACAAACCAACTGGAGCTGTTGTAGGACAACAACCCTTTGGAGGTGCTCGAGCTAGTGGAACTAATGATAAAGCAGGATCTAAACATAACCTTCTTCGATGGGTAAGCATGAGAACAATCAAAGAGACTTTTGTTCCAGCTACAGATTATAGATACCCTTTTTTAGGAGAATAATTATTTAAAGCTAAGTTAAGAATCCATGAATGCTTGTTTGGTCTGTAAGAATACAACCTTTGATACTTTAGTAAAGTCTAAAGATTACTGTGTGAGTAACGAAGATTTCAATGTTGCTAAGTGTACTAAATGTGGATTTGCTTTCACCGTAAATGCACCTGATGCTTCTCATATTGGGAAGTACTATGAACATGCGGATTACGTATCTCATACGGATACTAAAGAAGGGCTGTTTTTTAATATCTACCATAAGGTTAGAGCCTTTATGCTAGGTCAAAAAATGTCTTATATCGATAAGCATGTATCTTTGAATAAGATGCTTGATATCGGTGCAGGAACTGGTTATTTCGTTAACCATGTTCAAACACATGGAGTAGAAGTAACAGGTTTTGAGCCAGATGCAGATGCAAGAAAGCAAGCCAAACAAAACTTTGCTATCGAATTGAAAGCAAGTTTGGAAGAGATTTTAGAAAATAATGAAGAATTTGACGCTATTAGTATGTGGCATGTATTAGAACATGTACACGAACTAGAAAAGTATTTTGGGCATTTTCAAAAGTTATTAAAAACCAGAGGGGTATTGGCTATTGCTGTCCCTAATTATACTTCATATGATGGACAGTTTTATAAGAATTTTTGGGCAGCCTACGACTTGCCAAAGCATTTATGGCACTTTTCTCCAAGGTCAATTAAAGAATTGGCTGAAGCCAATAATTTTGAACATATAAAATCATACGCTATGCCCTTTGACCCTTTTTATATCGCTTTGTTAAGTGAAGGGCATAAGCAAAGTGGGTTTTTAGGGAAACTAAGAGCGGCTTGTGTCGGTCTGGTTTCTTTTCTGAAAGGCTTTATGAATAGTGAAAAAGCATCATCGGTTGTATACATTTTAAAAAAGAAGTAAGCACATTCAATAATTATATTACTTAGTCCCTGAAAGAATTCTATGAAAAAGAAAGACATATTCATTGGTAGACAACCAGCACTTGAGATTCTGAAAGGAGACAAAACTGTTGAGAAGATCTTGCTTCAATCTGGATCTTCTGGTCCAGAAATTAGTGAAATTAAAAAAATCTGTCAAGATAAAAGAATAGCTATTCAAGTTGTCCCAAAGGATAAGATAGCTTATATGCTATTTCCGGTGTACCAGCATGAAAGACCAAACCATCAAGGTGTAATTGGAATTTATGGAGAAGTACAATATTTTAAATTAGATGACATCTATAGTCAAGTGCTGGAAAAAGGGGAGTTAGCCCTTTTCTTAGTCCTTGATGGGGTAACAGATGTGCGGAATTTTGGCGCTATAGCCCGCACAGCAGAAGCGATGGGTGTGCATGCTATCGTGGTGCCGGAAAAAGGAATTGCACAGGTCAATTCTGAAGCCGTAAAAGCTAGTGCAGGAGCCATTCACCAAATTCCAATTTGTAGAGAGAAGGCATTGAATGAGGTCTATAAATACTTTAAATTAAATGGTGTTCAAGTAGTCGCATCTTCTTTACAAGAAGGAACCAAGAATATATTAGAGATTGATTTTACTTTACCGACAGCTATTGTAATGGGAAGTGAAGGGAAAGGGATTAGTACCATGTCTAGAGATTATGCTGACCAACTCTTTCTAATTCCAATGAAAGGGAAAATTAACTCCTTGAACGTTTCGGTATCGGCCGGAATGATTTTATATGAAGCGGACAAGCAACGAGGCTGAAAATATACTTTATCTACATACTAAGGGTAGTTATTAAGATTCGGTAACATTCCCATAACATTCCCATAACATTTTTAACATTTCCTTAACATTGATAGGATTATTTTTGCCAGTACTTAACAATCTATAATTATTGACTTAACCTCTTTAATGTGTCTGTGAAATATCTTTGTTGCTTAATGATAAGTATAGTTATTATGTCAGGAGCGAATGCTCAAAAGACAAAAGAAAACCTAAAAACCAAATTGTCCAGTTATTATGGGGGAAAGGTTGACTTTAAAAATCAAGCACCAGGAAGTGTAGGTTTTGCGTTTGGGAATGGCTTTCAAATTACCTCGAAAGACTCTACTTCTAGATTAAAAATTGAGTTTCGTTTCCAAAGTTTGTTTATTGCAAGTAAGGACTTGAATACTGAGGATAAAATGTCGACTAACTTTATTGTAAGAAGATCTCGTTTGAAATTTGGAGGATTTGCCTTTACACCAAAATTAGTGTATAAAGTAGAATTAGGACTATCTAATAGAGATGTCAGCCCATCAAAAGATTTTGAAGAGGTAGGTCAAGGTCCTAAATTGATTTTAGATGCAGTTTTAAAATGGGGATTTCACAAGAACTTCACGCTATGGATGGGTCAAACTAAATTGCCTGGAAATAGGGAACGAGTTATTTCATCTCAAAAATTGCAATTTGTAGATAGAAGTATACTAAACAGTAAATTCAACCTAGATCGTGATATGTCTGTTCAACTTCATTCTGAATTTGAAGCACATAATGCTTTGATAAGATTCGCTGCTGCTATTTCTACAGGAGATGGTCGGGATATTACTGCTGGAAATTTTGGAGGCTTCGGTTATACAGGTCGTTTTGAATTCTTACCAATGGGTAAATTTACTTCTAAAGGGGATTACTTTAGTTCAGATTTAAGTCGAGAAAGTAAACCCAAACTGTCTCTAGCTTTTACTTATGATTTTAATAATAATGCTTCAAGAGAGGGCGGTCGATTAGGAAATTTCTTGAAGGATGCTAATGATGAATACTTGCACAGTAACTTAACGACATTGTTTGCAGACCTGATGTTTAAGTATAGCGGACTGTCTGTTCTAGCTGAAATGGCTAGGAAAGAATCCAGTTTGAAGAATAGTGGGTTTGCTAGTGGTACAGCTGTTTCTGCTCAATTTGGATATTTGATAGATTGTCCAAAATTTAAAAATGTCGAATTTGCTTTGAGATACTCAAAAATAAATCCAGATAGTGGCTCTAGCCTTAATGAAACGGCAGAGTATACTTTTGGTGTTTCTAAATATGTTAAGAAACATAATTTAAAACTACAATCAGATATATCTTTACAGGATATTACGGGTCAAGATAAATTGAATTTTGTCTATAGATTACAAACAGAATTTGCATTTTAATAAATATTTAAAACAACACAATGGAAGTATTTTTTACAGTATTAAAAATTATTGGAGCTCTTGGTTTCTTTATGTATGGCATGAAGGTAATGAGTGAAGGAATACAGAAGGCTGCTGGTGATAGTATGCGAAAAGCTATTAGCACAATGACGCAAAATAGATTTTTAGGAGTTGGTGTTGGCTTTTTGATTACAGCATTATTGCAATCGTCTTCCGCTACAACAGTTATGACGGTAAGTTTTGTTAACGCGGGCTTGTTAAGTTTGGTTGAATCTGCAGGTATTATGATGGGGGCTAATGTTGGCACCACCATTACAGGTTGGTTGGTTAATATAGTGGGGAAATTTAAAATTTCAGCATATGCTTTACCGATTATTGCAATTGGTTTTCCAATGCTGTTTGCGAAAAGAGGAAATCTTAAGAATTGGGGACAATTTTTAATAGGATTTGCCTTGCTTTTTATGGGCTTAAGTGAATTGAAACATTCAGTTCCAGAGCTTGGTCATGACTCTCCATTTGTTCAATTTTTTACGAATTATGCAGATTTCGGAATTATTACTACGCTTATTTTTGTCATACTCGGCACCTTAGTTACGGTTGTAATGCAATCATCAAGCGCGGCCATGACTTTAACATTGACTTTAGTTATGGCAGGTGTTATCCCTTTTCAAGTGGGTGCAGCAATGATTCTAGGAGAGAACATTGGAACAACAATCACAGCGGAAGTGGCTTCTTTGGTAGGAAATGTGCATGCAAAGCGGTCAGCCAGAATTCACTCAATATTTAACATAATCGGAGTAACATGGATGGTTTTAGCCTTGCCTTACGTGTTGAAATATGTGGTTCCAGGTGCAACCGTTAGTGCTGCCAACTTTATGGGTATGGATATCGGAAATGGAAATCCATTTGAGGATCCAGACGCTGCGGCATTAGGACTTGCCGTATTCCACACCTTGTTTAATATGATGAATGTAATTTTGCTACTTGGATTCGTTCCATGGTTGGTTAAAATGGCCATTAAGACAGTGAAAGCTAAGGATGAAGAAGATGAAGAATTTCACTTGCAGTTTATTAATAGTGGCTTATTAAATACACCAGCACTATCTATAGTTTCTGCTCGTAAAGAGTTAGATATCTTCGCTAAGGTGACGGAAAAAATGGGACATAACGTTTATGCTTTGTTTTTTGAAAAGCAAAAGAATTCTCAAAAGTTGATTGATAAAGTAAGAAAACATGAAGATGTTACGGATAAATTAGATCTGGAAATCACTCAATACCTAGCTAAAATTTCAGAGTTTGATATTAATCTGGATACTAGTAAAGAGATTCGAAGTATGTTGAGTATTTCCAATGATTTGGAACGTATAGGTGACATCTATTATGAGATGACAAAGAATTATGAACGTATGAAGAGGGAAACAGAAAGGTTACCTGCGAATGCAAAATCGGAATTAGAGGATATCATGAATTTAACCATGCATGCCTTGAAATTGATGCGTCAAAATCTGGATCAAGAAAAGCCTAATGTAGAGCTAAGCGAAATCATTAAAGCAGAAAGTGCAATTAACGCGAAAAGAAAGCAAATCTTCACGAGTCACTTTGGAAGACTAGAGAAAGGTGTTTATGCTCCTAAAATTGGAGTGCTATTTATTGATTTTGTTAATCGATCAGAGCGAATTGGTGATCATGTTATGAATATTCACGAAGCTGTTCTTGGTAAGTCAGATTTGTACGAAGAATATGATATCGTTCAAGAAGCTAAGAACTAAGCATTGAAATTAGTATTCTTGAATTTATTGGGGCTTCTTGGATAAGGTGAAAGACACTGTTAAGCCTTTCCCTAATTCAGACTCTGCCCAAATTGTTCCTTTATGTCGCTTCACTACTTTTTCGCAATTGGCAAGTCCAATTCCAGAACCATTGTATCTGCTCTGACTATTTAGTCGTTTGAAGGGGAGAAACATGTATTCGAGGTTCTCATTCTTTACACCAATTCCGTTATCCTTAAAAGTAAACATAACAAGGTTAGGGTAGTCTTTGGTCGTAATCTCAATTCTTAAAGGTCTATTCTTGTCGGTGAATTTGATTGAATTAGAGATTAAGTTTTGAAATATTTGCTTCGTTTGAGTTTTAAGAACTGGGACATAGGGTAGTTCTTCTTGATGAATAATCACACTTTCTTTTATTTGCTTGTTTGGAAAACTGCTAATTGCTTGTTTAAGCAAATCATTTAAATCCTCTAGTTTGAATTCCTTAGAAGTGTTGTTACTCAACTCTGAATATCTTAGTATGTCCGTAATCAACTCCTCCATTTGGAGGGCGTTGTTCTTGATGAAATCTAAATGAATTCCACTTTCTTCCCCTAGTGTTTTATTCTTAGTTAACTCATTTTTTAAAATTTCAGAGAAGCCCAATATGCCTCTTAATGGAGTTTTTAAATCATGTGAAACGACATGGGCATAAGTCTGTAATTCCGAATTTTTTTCTAAAAGCTGGTCCTTCATGATCAGTAAATCGTTGGCTTTATTTTTAATCTCCTTTCTTTCTTGAATGAGTTGCGCACTAATTACTTCTTTTCCTCTATAATAGATATAAATGAGTATGATTACGGTTAAGTAATAAGTTATAGTGTCGCTGAAAAATGATTTTTTGTTTTCTGGGTTGCTTAAAATTGCGGAATTAGGGAAATCATAGGAATACAAGCCTAAGGTGCTTATTAAGATAACTCCACCCCAGAATAAACCTGAATTCCTGTTTATAAAAAATAAAGCAAACATGGGGAGAACCACGTACCACCTGAAATATGCTAAAATTTCATCAACGTTTGTAAACAGGTCGTAAGTTAAAGCAATGAAGAAAAATCCAATAAACACATTGCCTGCAACTCGATTACTTCCATATGCACGATACATCCAAAGTACGATGACACAAACTAAAATAGATAGCTCTATAGGGAAGTTTTCTCGGATACCCATTAATTTGAAAACCAAACCCATGATTGATGCAACTAAAGCTAATAAAATCGCCTCAACAAATCGTCGATGTGTGTATAAAGTAGCTTTGCTGATTTCAGATTTTTCGGAAATAAGCCAATCTAGAAATTGATTCTTTTTTTTAATTATATGCCTGTACATAAGGGTTCGTTTACCGCATTATAAAAGTTATAATGCACCCAGTTTAAGACCTCTTGAACCAGGCAATTAAATCAATATTTATAGGGAAACATAAGTAATTAGATTGCTGATAGGAACAAATTAGGAATTAAAACACAATTAATAGAGTATTCTAGCACTAATTGTATGGGGAACAGATTTTAACAGCTCGAGAGTTTCATCACCAGCTTGGGTACTTACATCTAATACAACATAGCCAACTTTCTCATTAGTGCTAAGGTATTGACCAAGTATATTTACTTCTAAATCAGACATTCTCTTGTTAATCTCGCTTAGTATTCCTGGGGTGTTCTCATGAATGTGCAGTATACGATGAGTGTTTTCTACTTTTGGTAAACTTAACTCTGGGAGACTGTGTGAGCCTAACGTTGAACCGGTTTCTAAATACTTAAGCATTTTACTAGACACATCGATTCCAATATTCCATTGGGCCTCTTCAGTGCTTCCTCCAATATGTGGCGTTAAAATTACATTAGGGATTCCTTGTAAAGGTGAATAGAACTTGTCACCAGCTTTTTTAGGTTCAACAGGAAATACGTCAATTGCCGCTCCAGCGATAATTCCATTTTCCATAGAATCTTTAAGTGCGTCAATATCTACTACATTTCCTCTACTCATATTAATCAAGTATTGCCCTTTTCTAAAATGATTAATCAACTTTTTATCAATCAAATTAATTGTTGATGGTAAAGCAGGCACATGCAAGGTGACAATGTCACAATTTTCAATAATATCTTTGATGCTGTTTGCTGTGTTTGCATTTCCTAAAGGTAGTTTACTCTCTACATCATAATAATGAACTTCCAAACCTAAAGATTCTGCTAAAACAGAAACTTGTGAGCCAATATGACCGTAGCCAATAATTCCTAGCTTCTTACCTCTGATCTCATGACTGTTTTTGCTTTCCTTTAGCCAAATTCCTTTATGAGCCGCTTCATTTTTTTCTGGAATTCGACGAATGAGCATAATCGCTGTAGAGATTACTAACTCGGCAACAGACCGAGTATTACTAAAGGGCGCATTAAAAACGGCAATACCTTGTTCTTTAGCAGTTTCTAAATCGACTTGATTGGTTCCAATACAAAAGCAACCTACGCTCATTAATTTATCAGCAGATTTCAAAACTTTTGCAGTCAGCTGAGTCTTGCTTCGAATGCCCAATACCCGAACATCTTTTAAAGCTTTAATAAGATCATCTTCGCTTAATGCCCCATTAAGAATTTCTACATCTAAATACCCGGCTTTCTCAAACTCAGTTTTAGCTGAAGGACTAACACTCTCTAGCAATAAGACTTTTATTTTCTTTTTTGGGAAGGATGTAGATTGACTCATTAGTTGGGTACTTACGAAGTGAATTGTAAAGATGAGGTAAGCAAAGAACATTTCTAAACTTAAGCTTCCTTTTTTATACCTAGATGTGGATAAAAGTAAATCGTGTGTGAGATTTCTATTTGTCGGAAGAGTACTAAGTAAGAAGTATAGATTATATAGTCTAGATTCTAATATCCTTATAGTTATAGCTCATTCTGGTCGCAACATCTCGCTAGGACTAATATTCCTTAAAGAAAACCACTCTTTCTCTTTCTATTCTCGTTTAATCTTTTGAAATTTGTGACAAATTGTAGAATTGATGAATATCACATTCCCGGATGGCTCAGTTAAAGAGTATGAAAATGGAACAACAGCTATAAGTATAGCTAAAGGAATAAGTAATGGATTAGCGAAAAAAGTAATGGCTGCACGAGTAAATGGTGAAGTTCAAGATTTATTGCGTCCTATTGAAGGTGATGCTACCTTGGAGCTGTTAACCTTTGATGATGAAGACGGAAAGAAAACATTCTGGCACTCATCTGCTCACTTGATGGCTGAAGCTTTAGAAAAAGTATATCCTGGTGTGAAGTTAGGAATAGGTCCTGCAATTGATGGAGGCTTTTATTATGACATTGATCTAGGAGAAGGGGTAACTATTGGTCAGGAAGATTTGACTAAGATTGAAAACACCATGCGCAAGCTAGTTAAGTTTGGTAGTAAATATGAACGCAAGGAGATCTCAAAAGCTGATGCAATTGCCTACTTCAAAGAGAAAGACGATGAATATAAATTGGAGTTGCTTGATGGCTTAGAAGATGGGGCCATAACGTTCTATACACAAGGTAATTTCACAGATTTGTGTAAAGGTCCTCACATTCCTGGAACAGGCCAAATAAAGGCTATTAAACTGCTCAATATTGCCGGAGCTTATTGGAGAGGAGATGAGAAACGCAAGCAGTTAACTAGAATCTATGGAGTAAGTTTCCCTAATCAGGAGATGCTAGCGCATCACTTGGAGATGTTAGAGGAAGCAAAGAAGAGAGATCATAGAAAGCTAGGCGCTGAATTGGAATTGTTTATGTTCTCTGAGAGAGTAGGGGCGGGTTTGCCAATCTGGTTACCCAAAGGTGCGGACCTGCGTGAGCGATTGTCTAATTACTTGAAAAACGAACAAGTAAAGCGAGGATATCTGCCTGTAGTGACTCCCCATATTGGAAAGAAAGAACTATATGAAACAAGTGGTCATTATGAGAAGTATGGAGAGGATAGTTTTCAATCCATACATACGCCTAGAGAAGATGAAGAGTTTTTATTGAAGCCTATGAATTGCCCGCATCATTGTGAAATATATGCGCATGTTCCAAAATCATATAGGGATTTGCCATACAGAGTAGCGGAGTTTGGAACGGTTTATCGTTACGAACAAAGTGGAGAGTTACATGGCTTAACCAGGGTAAGAGGGTTTACGCAAGATGATGCCCATATCTTTTGTACGGCTGACCAGTTGAAGAAAGAGTTTTTGGATGTATTGGAGTTAACTACATCGATGTTGAACAAGCTAAGTTTTACTGATTATACGGCTCAAATTTCCCTTCGTGACCCTGACAATCCTGATAAATATATTGGAAGTAAAGAAAATTGGGATAAAGCAGAACGTGCAATTATTGAAGCTACTGAAGAAGTAGGCTTAAAAACAGTAACTGAATTAGGTGAAGCAGCATTCTACGGTCCTAAGCTAGATTTTATGATCAAAGATGCTTTGGGAAGAAGCTGGCAATTGGGAACCATTCAAGTAGATTACAACTTACCTGAGCGTTTTGAATTGGAATACATCGGTGCGGATAATGAAAGACATCGTCCAGTAATGATTCACAGAGCTCCTTTTGGATCTTTAGAGCGTTTTATTGCTGTACTGATCGAACATACCGGAGGGAAGTTCCCACTTTGGCTAGCACCTGAACAAGTGGTTATTTTGCCAATTTCCGAGAAATTTAATGAGTTCTCTTTGGAAGTACTTGAGCAATTGAAAGCCCGTGGGATTAGAGCTCGAGTTGATGAGCGTTATGAAAAAATAGGAAAGAAGATTAGAGATGCAGAGGTAATGAAAATTCCTTACATGGTAGTAATTGGAGAGAAGGAAATGAATTCCAATGAGTTAGCCATCAGGAAGCAGGCGGTTGGTGACTTAGGAAGTCAATCAATAGACGATTTTGCTGGCATGATTTTGGAAGAAGTAAAAAGTGAATAAATTCTCCATCTTTGTAAATGAAGTGTGTTAAAGTTTAGTAATCTAAACTAAAATCAATAAATTGCGGATGAATTGGAGGAATCCAACATTATAAAATTAAAAACAAGTACTTGAGAAGACCAAATTTTAGACCTAGAGTTAAACAAGAAGCCCAACACAAAATCAATGACCGAATCCGTGCACAACAAGTGAGACTGACCGGTGATAATGTAGAACCGGAAATTTACTCTTTAGAAGAAGCATTAAACCTTGCAGGCGAATTGGAATTAGATTTAGTAGAAATATCTCCTAAAGCTAGTCCTCCTGTATGTAAAATATTAGATTATAAAAAATTCCTTTACGAGAAGAAAAAGAAGGAAAAAGAGATAAAGGCAAAAACGCAAAAAACCGTTATTAAGGAACTCCGTTTTGGTCCTAATACTGATGATCACGATTTTGAGTTTAAAGCCAAGCATGGTGAGAAGTTCTTAGAAGAAGGTTCTAAGATTAAAGCTTATGTTCATTTTAAAGGTAGATCTATTGTATTTAAGGATAGAGGAGAGCTACTATTATTGAAGCTAGCAAAACGCCTAGAAGATTTAGGAGCTCCTGAGCAACTACCTAAATTGGAAGGTAAGCGAATGATCATGGTTATTGGTCCTAAAAAGAAGTCGAAAAAATAGCTGAAAGTTCTCGAAATTAAAGCGAGAAATTTACAGTTAAATTTATTATATTTTTATACGCAAACTATTGTAAACTTAAAATATTAAGTGTACATTTGCACTCCAAAAATTTTGGATTATGCCGAAGATGAAAACTAATTCCAGTGCCAAGAAACGTTTTAAAGTAACAGGTACAGGTAAAATAATGAGAAGAAAAGCTTTTCACAGTCATATCTTAACAAAGAAAGATAAAGACCGTAAAAAAGGGTTAACACAAGATGCTTCGGTATCTAAAGGTGATAAGCCTAGAGTGAAGAGAATGCTTTGCATGTAATATCGTTGAAAGATTAAAAGAATTAAGAAATGCCTAGAGCTACCAACAGACCAGCCGCGAGAGCGAAAAGAAAAGCCACCCTTAAACTTGCAAAAGGATATTTTGGAAGAAGAAAGAATGTGTGGACAGTTGCAAAAAACGCAGTTGAAAAAGGACTTAGCTATGCTTACGAGCATAGAAGATTGAAGAAAAGAGAATTCAGATCTTTATGGATCGCTAGAATTAACGCTGCTGTTCGTGAGCACGATATGAGTTATTCTCAATTTATGGATGGTGTTCATAAGAAAGGAATTACTTTAAATAGAAAAGCATTAGCTGATTTGGCTATGAACGAACCTGCAACTTTCAAAACGATTGTTGATTCAGTAAAATAGGTTTTAGCTTATAATATATGAAACCCCGTGTTGAGTTCTTCTCGATACGGGGTTTTTTATTTGTAAGATTCTGTGCCTTCTGAAGCTTTGAATTCATTCCAAATCTTTTTCCTTATTTTTGATTGAAGAAATAGAATCATGACGCTTATTTATATAACTGTTTTTATTGTGGTCATACTCATTGCCTTGGCAGTAGTGTTCAATAAATTTATCAAACTGCGAAATATGGTAAAAGAGGGGTGGTCCCTCATCGATGTACAGCTTAAATTGCGCTATGAGGTTATTCCGAACTTAGTGCACACGGTTAAGGCATATACAGAACACGAGCGGTCCATTCTTAGTGAAGTTACTGCCTTAAGAGCAAAAGCTATGGAAACTAGTACGCCAAAGGGGAAATCTGTTTCTGAAAATGTGCTTAGTGATAAACTGAGCCAACTCATGATAGCCATTGAGAATTATCCTGAACTCAAAGCTGATGAACATTTTCTTAAGCTTCAAGAGCAAATTTTTGAAATAGAAAATCAAATACAAATGGCTCGGAGATACTATAATGGCACTGTTCGAAATTATAATATTGGTATCCAATCTTTCCCTGCCAACCTGGTTGCTGCAGTTTTCGATTTTAAAAAGTTCGATTTTTTTGAACTGGATAGTATTGAAGAAAGAAAAAATCTTGAAATCTCTTTTACCGAATAAGTATGTATTTGAAGATTCTAAGTTTATTTATCCTAATGTTTTTTGCGCTAGTATCTAGTGGTCAGGAGCGCATTGTCTTTTTCCATAGTGAAATAGAAATCCTGGATAACGGCGGACTAAGTATAACAGAAACTATTAAGGTAAATGCAGAAGGTAATTTAATCAAACGAGGTATTTATAGAGTTTTACCTACTTCGTATGAAGCGAAATTTGGGCTAAACTTTGAGGTTAGTTATGATTTTGTAGAAGTATTGAAGGATGGAAATCAAGAGGACTATCATGCAGAAGAACTTAGCAAGGAAATCAAACTGTATATTGGAAGCAGTTCTGTTTATTTAACACCAGGGTATTACACCTATACTATTCATTACACAACAGATAACCAGTTAAGCTTTTACGAGGATTTTGATGAACTCTATTGGAATGTTAATGGGAACTATTGGGAATTCGGAATTGATAGCCTAAGTGCTCATGTGAGTGTGCCTCAAGGTGGTCATGTGGTTCAATATCACGGGTATACAGGTTTTTATGGGGAGTCTGCATCCAATTATAATGCTACTATTGATGATAGCACCCAAGTGAATTTTATAGCGACTAAACGTTTGATGGCCAAAGAAGGGATGACTATTGCCGTGGCAGTAAATAAGGGTATAGTAGCTGAACCTAATTACTGGGAAAAACTCCTAAAAGACAATATTGGCTTTCTCATAGGCGTATTTGGATTAGTGGTGCTTGCATTATATTTTCTATTTGTGTGGAGTGGCGTGGGAGTTGACCCCCCAAAGGGTCTGGTATTTCCTAGGTTTGACCCGCCTAAAAACTTAAGCCCAGCTGCAATACGTTATGTGTATAAAATGGGCTATGATAAAAAAGCATTTACTGCCTCGGTGCTCAGTCTAGCTGTAAATGGGTATCTGAAAATCGAAGGAAGTAAGAGGAATGCCTATAGTTTGAAATTGACTGATAAGGAGCGTATAGGAATATCTAGTGGAGAAAAAAATCTATTAGGAAATCTATTTAAAGGAAGTGCAAATAGCCTAAGCCTAAAGCAAACTAATCATCAAACTATCCAAGGGGCTATTAGTGGCTTGAGAGCTAGCTTGAAAGATGAAATTGCTCAAGATCACTTCAAACTTAATAAGGGTTATCTAGCGCTTGGAGTTTTTATTGCAATACCATTTTTATTGGTCATGTTTGTATTGTCCAAGAATGCAGTGGATATGTTTTCGACGGTTTGGATGACAGCTTGGAGCTTAGCTTGTTTATTCTTGCTGAAAACATCCTTTAGCAATTTCAAAGAGAAACGATTCGGAGCGGGTGCTGGAATGTTGTTGTTTAGTATTCCTTTTATTTTTGCTTGGATTATTGGCTTTTTCACTTTCAGTATTATGGGTTCATATACTGGAATTGTTATCCTTGTCCTTTATGTTTTGTTAATCGTTCTTTTCAATTATTTGCTTAAAGCTCCAACAGTTATGGGGCGAAAAGTTATGGATGAAATTGAAGGTTTTCAGATGTATTTGAAAACTGCAGAGGAGCATCGCATGGAGCAAGCGAAGACTACAGAAGAAAACATTAGACTCTTTGAACGCCTTTTGCCTTATGCCGTGGCTTTGAACTGTGAAACTGAATGGACCAAGAAATTTGAAAGCATTGTGGATGAAGCGATCAAGCAAGGTACTTACCAGCCTACTTGGTATGGGGGTTCTTCAGGACGCTTTAATACTCGATCCTTAGGAACATCACTGGCATCCAGTTTACATAGTACGATTACAACTTCAAGCAGAGCACCCCAATCAAGTAGCTCAGGTGGTGGTTTTTCAGGTGGTGGTGGATTCTCCGGCGGTGGCGGTGGCGGAGGTGGAGGCGGCGGATGGTAGCCTTGGCTTAGCTTGGTTGAATATCTTTAAACATGAGGTAGTGTGGAATGCCTGCTTCTTCAAATAGTCCTCCTTGGATACTATAGCCGTTCTTCAAATAGAATGGAGTAGCGCTTTCCCTAGCGTGACAAGTAATCTTTGAATAGTTTTTTTCTTGAGCCCAATGTTCTGCAAATTTTAAGAGTTGCATACCCAAACCTTTTCCTTGCCATTCATTTGAGGTACATACTTGTCGCATTTTAACTTGCTCTACATCAATAGGGCGGAGAACCATGCAAGCAATGGCTTGGTCGCCTTTGAAAACACCGAAATGATATTGTTCCTCTTCTTGAAAAGTGTCTGCTGCTATAAGGGTTCGACCCAATGGCCTCCGTAACTCTTCCTCTCGAATTTTTAGGAGTAATTTGTATTCTGCGCTATCAAAAAGTACTTCTTTTACTATCATAAGGTAAATATCATAAAAGACTAGTAAATTTATAGCACAAACCGGCTGAATTATGAAAGTATTCAAACTTACCTCTATTATCCTTCTTTCGATTGTTTGCAGTTTTGCGAATGCGCAGGAAACTGAAACTTTCGAATTTGAAAAAATAGGAACTTTTGTTTTTGAGGACTTGGCACCTAGCTGGCATGCAAATGTATATGGTAAAGAAGCGCCTTATCCAGGCAGTGATTCTTATCGTAATTTTATTCATCAAATCAAGCAATTAAGATTTGGTGACGCAAGTCTCCGAGAAGAACCATCACCGAAATCTTTAAAAGCAACTAATAGTGATGTAGCCATTTATAGCTTGGGTTTCCAAGGGAATACTTTTGGTGGGATACCAAATGATAATGACATCGCAATCTCTAATGAGGGCATAGTTGTTTCTGTATCGAATTCAGATATGTTCGTTTATGATGAGTCGGGTATGGCTTTACTTGATGTAGGGTTAGATGAATTTGCTGACAGTCTGGGTCTGGTGGCAAACTCATACGACCCAAAGGTGATTTATGATCCAGGGGAAGACCGGTTTATTTTGGTATTCTTGAACGGGAATGATGCGTCTTCAACAGAAATAGTCGTGTGTTTTTCAGAAACGAATGATCCTAGTTTAGGGTGGAACGTCTACAGTTTAACTGGCAATCCTTTTAATAATAATGCATGGTCCGATTTCCCCATGATCTCGATTACCAATCAAGATTTCTTTGTAAGCGTTAATCATATTAATAGCGATTCAGCTTCTTGGCAA
>JBLHMK010000001.1:0-90058 GCA_047621945.1 Flavobacteriaceae bacterium | reverse complement strand
CAGGCAGAAGAATAGACGAGCAGCTGGAGCAAACAAGAGATAATTTAGAAGGCGGTTCAGAGAAAAAATATTTTGCAGATTTTGGAATCTGGAAATCGGCCTCACCAGAAACATTAATGAAATGGCCTTCCCCCTGGGGAGATGGCGTTCCCGGTTGGCACCTTGAGTGTTCTGTAATGAGTACCAAATATTTAGGACAAGAATTTGATATTCACGGCGGTGGAATGGATTTAAAATTCCCGCATCACGAATGTGAGATAGCCCAAAGTATTGGAGCTGATGGGAAAGCACCCGTTCAGTATTGGATGCATGGCAACATGCTGACTGTCAACGGAGAAAAAATGAGTAAGAGTAAAGGGAATTCTTTCTTACCATTAGAATTATTCAGCGGAAATCACCCTATGCTGACCAAGGGATTTAGCCCAATGGTGGTTCGATTTTTTATGTTACAAACACACTACAGCAGTACGCTAGACTTTTCAAATGAAGCCTTAGAAGCTTCAGAAAAAGGGTTTACACGTTTAATGAATGCCTACAAAGCACTTAGTCTTTTAAAAGCAACTAGTAAGGAAGAAACCGAAGCAGATGTGCAAGTGGATGTGCTGAGTAAAGCATGTAAAAATCACATGGATGATGATTTTAATACGCCCAAGACTATTGCTAGCCTATTTGATTTAGCTGGACTAGTCAATAAACTGAAAGATGGAACTATTCAGATAAGCGGTAGCGGTTTGAATTTGTTGCAAGTAACAATGAAAGCTTATATTGAAGATGTTTTAGGGCTACAAATAGAACAGAAGCAGGATGACAATGGCTTAAATACCGCCATGGGGTTAATAATCGACATGCGGAAATCTGCAAGAGAAAACAAAGATTGGGCTACTTCAGATAAAATCAGAGATGAGTTAGCAGCAGTTGGCATTAGTATTAAGGATGGAAAAGATGGGACCTCTTGGTCAAATTCATAATCACAAACTCAAGTAAAACCCATGAAACAGCTAAGTATATCCATTTTTTGTTGCCTATTCTTGTTTGCTTGCAAAACAGATCCTAAGCCGATAATTATAGAAGAATTTGTTTTGGTAAAAGCTCCAGTCTTTAGCGAAGATACTGCCTACCAGCATATCATCAATCAAGTCAATTTTGGACCACGAGTACCCAACTCTGAGGGGCATAAATTAATGGGGCAATGGTTAGGCGAACAGTTAAATATGCTAGCCGATACACTCATTATTCAACAAGCTGAACTACTAGCATTTGATGGCACTCTTTTAAATGCTAGTAACTTTATTGCATCTTTCAATTTAGATGCTCCAAAACGAATTTTGTTAAGTGCTCATTGGGATACTCGGCCTTTTGCTGATCAAGATGATGAAAAGCAACAAGAACCCATTTTAGGGGCAAATGATGGGGCAAGCGGAGTAGCTGTTTTATTGGAAGTGGCTCGTCACTTGCAACATGAAGATTTAAACATTGGAATAGATATTATTCTATTTGATGCAGAAGATTATGGTCAACCCAATTTCAGCAAGGACGATTACATGCCCGACTCCTATTGTTTAGGATCACAACACTGGGCTAAGAACCCACATGTGGCTAATTATAAAGCAGATTTCGGTATTTTGTTAGACATGGTAGGTGCACCAAATGCAGTCTTTACACATGAAGGAACTTCTGTAAAATACGCTAATAATCAATTACAAGACGTTTGGAAAATTGCTCACGCTTTGGGTTTTAACTCTTATTTCTCTTACGTACAAACACCGCCAATAACCGACGATCATCTGTACGTGAATAAAATTGCGAAAATACCTATGATTGATATCATTCAGTATGATAAAACCACCGATTCTGGGTTTGGATGGTACTGGCACACCCATCAAGACAATTTAGATGCTATTGATAAGAAAACTTTAAAAGCGGTAGGTCAAACTGTTTTGCAAACCGTTTTTCAAGAGAACAATAAGTAGATTGTTAGAGACCTAGATTATTAGACGCTTAGACTAAACTATCCTTGCTATACATAATCTTCTATATAAAAAAGCAGGGTCCACTTTGTGAGACCCTGCTTAGGTTTAAAATTAAGCTGACAGGTTGTTGAACCTATCAGCTTGATTTACCAAGTCTAGAGGTATCTTTTATCTATACTAAATTTCTCTGGATGTTCAGGTGTAATATCCTTATAGAATTCCATGATAATTTTCATATCCGCAGCCATATCTCCAGATGGGTGAATGATTTTACCTACTCCAGCTACTTTGTTTTTATAATCCAAGTATCCCAAAGCAATAGGTACTTTAGCCATCGTGGCAACATGATAAAAACCAGACTTCCATTCCTCTCGATATGAACGAGTTCCCTCTGGAGTAACCATCACCGATATTCTGTCGTGTTTTTTAAACAACTCAGCCATCGCCTGCACGGTACTGGGTCTTTCTTCTCCTTCTTTTCGGGGTCTTCTATTAATTGGAATTCCGCCCATGCGTCCAAAAAGTAAGTTAAATGGAAATCTAAACCATGAATCTTTTATAGTAAATCTCAATGGAATTTTAAGCATTGAATATGCGGATTTAGCGATAGGGAAATCCCAGTTACTGGTATGCGGAGAGGCTATCATTACGCACCTGTCAGCTCCTTCAGGAACGTTATTATTAACTTTCCATCCCATTAAAAACATGAATAATCTGGCTAGCATAGGTAGGTTTTTAAAATTTATTTTACAAAAATAGCAACCTTTTGTCACTTTCTCCCGTATCTATAGTACAAAACATAAATGACATGTATAAAATATTAATTCTCTCAATCGGTTTTCTTTTAATCTCTAGCAATGCAATTGCACAAGAGGTGAAACTACCTTTAGCAGACAAAGAAGTTATTGAAGAAGAAATTCCAACTAGTCCAGGTGAGAACTATACTTGGGTTGAGGCTCATTGGGAGTTTGTATACGTGAATTATGAATGGATAGAAGGTCATTACATTGAAACTAAAGAAAAGCACACTTGGGTAAAAGCTGAGTGGGAAAGAAACCAAAAAACAGGTTGGTTTACAATGGATCCAGGTTACTGGCAACAAAATGAAGCTGATTTAACTTTTAAGGGTGGAGAAGAAACTAATACAGTTTCAGGGTTCACTATCGAAAACTCAAGTCCATTCAAAAACGTTTACGCTAATTTGAAGTAGTACTTTAAAAAATAATTGATTTATTTTAAACTACCTTTGTAAGCGTTCTTTACATTATGGGGCTGACCGGAATTGACGGCATGGCATGTAGGTATACCCGCAGGTCGAGTGTTGTGAATCTCACTCGTTAATCCCAATTCATAATCTTTATTTAAATGGCGAGTCTAACTTTGCCATGGCTGCCTAATTCTAGGAATTAGAAGCCTTTGTCCTTGATGTTTGACATCCGATAGGATATTATAGGGCATTATAAGCATCGGGTCCTCATGAAGTAAGAATTTTCTACTTACTTTAGGTTGTAACTGACAGAAATACGGAAATAGCAGTTTTGTAAAGCGAATAGCTACTTCCCGACAATTAACGTTTTACTAAGCTTGTAGAAAGTATGCGGACATCATGACCGGACCAGGGTTCGAATCCCTGCAGCTCCACCATAAAGAAGAACAATGTAAAAAGCACTCCTTGGAGTGCTTTTTACATTTTAAGACAATTTTGCAGCGCGGTCTTTTCCAAGCTGCTACCACGAAAAGAGCTCCGAAATTTCGGAGCTCTTTTCTATTATTAGCATGCCATAAATTGCTATATTTATACACGGCAGCGACTTCACGGTCAATGCTAGCCTCTTAATGGGTGAAACATAATGTTTTGCCCCTTAAGACCCAGAAGTGCGGTACGCCAAACTTCAACCATCGAAAGAGCTTCAGTTTACTGAGGCTCTTTCTTATTAATCTCAACATTCATACCTTTACCGTTTCAATACAACCAATGATAAAAAATTATCGTTGGTTGTACTCTTCCGAACGTTTTTACATACATCGAAATAGAATTTGAAAACTTTCATCCATTTAAAAGCGTTAATTCTGCTGATTCTAGTGTTCAGTTGCGACAGTTTACTTGCACAAGATCTAGTCAAGCAAAAGGACTCCCTGCGCTTTGGAAAAGCCAAATACTATGTGTTAAAGTCTGACAAAAACATCAAACATGGCAGCTCTTTCATAAAGTCCTATTTAGGCACCAAAGCCATCCTTTATGGTCAATATTCCTATGGAGAGAAAGATGGCGAATGGATGGAGAGATACCCAGATTACTCAATGAGTTTAAAGTCTGTTGGCCAATATAACAAAGGTGAAAAAATCGGGCTTTGGAATTACTATGATCTAGATGGTGAGAAAAGCCAAGTTTACAACCATTCCTCAAACACCTTAATCTATCCCAAGATCTGCAGCGATAAGCTTGAAGAAAAACTTCTTGGCAGAAATGTAGACTGGCTAGGAGCCAGTCAAAATGAAGAATATAATAAAGCCAAAATGGAAATTCCATTGGGCTAAGAATTAGCTACTAAGAACTACTTCAATTTTTCTTCAAATACCTTCCTAAATTTTTCAATTTTCGGAGTAATTACCTTACTGCAATACGGATTATTGTTTCCATTTAGGGCATAGTAATCTTGATGATAATTCTCCGCTTTGTAAAACGTACTAGCCGAAGAAACCTCAGTTACAATTGCATTCTCCCAAACCTTAGCTACACTTAATGCTCTTTTAACCTTTAAAGCAATTTCTTTTTGCTCGTCATTCTCATAGAAAATAGCCGAACGATATTGCGTCCCGATATCAGCCCCTTGCCTGTTCAAGGTGGTCGGATCGTGCACTTCAAAAAACACTTCTAAAATCTCTTCTAGGCTAATGATTGAATTATCAAAAGTCAATTGGACAACTTCGGCATGCCCTGTATTTCCGGCGCACACGGCCTTATAGCTTGGATCGTCTACATGGCCTCCCATATATCCTGATACTGCGGTCTCTACCCCATTCAATTCCTGATACACGGCTTCCACACACCAGAAGCATCCGGCTCCAAGTGTTATGGTTTCCAAATTGTCTTTTCCCTGCTTAGCGTTCACTTGTAGAGTAATACTCAAAAATAACAGCATTAAAAACGAATTGCTCATAATTGTAGATTTCCATTGAAAACGTGGGATAACTAGTATAAGTTCATTATTTTTAGAGACCTTAATGAAAACACTTTACCTTTTAATATTTTTAACATTAATCTCTTTCGCTTTCGCACAGGAAGAAATTGAATCGTTTGTGATAGATAGCAATGCTATAGATTCCATTCAGAAAAAGGCTAAAAAGCAAGAAAAATTTGTCGACTATTTCTACCTCATGCCTAAAGCGGTTCGAGACTATACGCCGAGTGATTTCTTTGTGGAATTTCAAAATCTTGAGATTAATAGTATTGAAGTTTTTATCGTTGACCGATTTGATGACCCGGTGTATGGCCAAGAGGATATTAATGATGTTAAGTTGGTGGAAAACAAACGAGGTAATCACAGTGCTGTATTAGTTAAAAAGCAATTGCTCTTTAAAATCGGCGAGTTAGTTGACCCCCGGTTAGTGGCGGATACAGAAAGAAACATTCGCGAAAACACCATATATAAAGATGCGCTTATCAAGATTGAACAAACTCCTCACATACCAGGCGTAGATGTGAAAATATATGCCCACGATAATCGACATTGGAAAGCCCTTTTTTATGGTACTCCAACCTCTCTAACGCTAGGAGGTTCCTTCTACGATTTTTTTGGGATTGCTCAAAAAGCGGGTTTTTATGGGGCTGGAATTATTGATCCTAGAAACCCTTATAATGTTGGAGTCTTCTATAAGGTAAACAATATTGCTCGTTCTCAAATAAGTTTAGGACTTGACTATAACAAACAAAATCAAAGTGAAAGCTATAGTTTTCAATTAAAACGAGACTTCTTCGCTTATAATACCAAATGGGCTGGTAAATTGGAAGTATCTAATAATGCACGGAAAATTGAAACTAATGAAATTTCAAATAAATACAATAATAGATTTATTAATACTGATGCCTGGTTAGCTAGGTCATTTGGACTAAAGAATCTAAATGAAAGACATGAATCTTTGCGTATGATTATTTCTCTACGAGGGGTTGTTAAAAAGAACTACGTTATCCCTGACGATCAACCTTTTCAAAATTTTGTAAACAAACAAATTTATTTGGGAAGTATTGGCTTGGCAAACCGAGATTGGTATGGATTCGAAGAGCTCTATCGATTTCGTCAGTTTGATTATGTTCCAAAAGGCTTTAATCTAGCATTGATAGGGGGTTATGAAATTAATGATATATTAGGAGGTCGCTTTTATAATGGGTTTACAGTTAATTATAGTAAGAAGTATCCTAAGTTCGGCTTCATGCAAAATGAGTTTAAAATGGGCGCATTTATACGCTCAAAAAATATTGAACAAATTAGTATTCAAACTATAAATTCATACTTTACCAATCGAATTCCTTTACGAAAACTGGGATTTAGACAATTTATTTCTACCAATACTACCTTAAGTTTCAATCGGCCAATTTCAGAGTTTTATAATATTGGAAATGGGGCCATCAGGGGGTTTAATTCTCAAAGATTAATTGGCACCAAAAGCTTTATACTCAATCTTGAATCGGTTTTTTATACCCCAATTGATTGGTGGACAAGCAAGGGTAACTTTTTCTTTTTTGCAGATATAGGCGTATTGGGTCGAAGCAACACCGATTTCATTTTTAACAATACTATTTATCAAGGATATGGTGGAGGTATTCGATTTCAAAATCTAACCTTAGGTATCAATTACATGGAAATATCATTTGGGTATTACCCGAATGGGTATCTAGTTCAAGAAAAGAACTTTGGCTACCAACTTGGAGAATTATCCCCAAGATCAATCAATACTAATAATTCATTTTCTCCTGGAATATTGCAAGATATCTATTAGATTTATCTTGAAACACTAATGACCGTTTGGTCATTGAATTCTTTTGACTTACTGACCTTAAAATTATACTGTTGCCCCCTTAATGTAGCAACAAAATTATCGATTTTTAAATCACTTGCTGAATTGATAGCATTTAAGATTTCTTGGTTGTTTTCAAAAACATGCATGAGTTCTTCCATGGTATCGACAGTCTCCTCATCAATCATGAAAAAAGACTTGAATCTTAGGGAAGTATATACTGCTGATCGTGATTTATCAATAATTACGATTATCATTCCATACATCACTTCAAGGGTCTTCAAAGCTTCTCCATACAACTTAACTGCTCGCTTAAGCTTAGCTCGCTGAAATGAAAATTTAATAGAACTATCTAAAGATTTACTATCAATTCGACCTTTTACTAAAAAGTCTTGTGCTCCATATTTAACTGCTTCTAAGCCAATCTTGGCATCGGAAAGTCCAGTTAAAACAATAAAAACATCATTAGGGAATTTCTTTACCGAATTTTGAAGAGTTACAATTCCTTGTGAATCTGGAAGATGCAAATCTAAAAGGATGACATCAAATGCCTCTCTTTCAATTTTATAATGCGCTTCCTCTAGATTATCTACACTTTGAATTTCGTAGTTATCGGGATCCAATTCTTCTAAATAAAATTTAATAAGAAAAACATCTCCAGGAGTGTCCTCAACAACTAATATTTTTATTCCATTTTTAGAAAAAGCCAATATCTAATCGTTTTACTGTGTTAAACCAAAAATCGTAAATAATCTGAACTACTTCAACATATCTCTTGTGTCCAGTAGGTTTTACAATGACACAATTAGCCCCTTCCTTCAAGGCTTCTCTCATATCTGCATCCAAGCTCGAAGAAGTCATAACAATGATTGGAATGAAACATAAGTTTTCATCCTTTCTTAACTTTCCTAAAACTTCAATTCCATTGTATCCAGGCATATTCAAATCAAGCAAAATAAGATTGGGAAGTGACTCCTCATCTTCCTTTCCTCTTCGCGCTAATTCTTCTACTGCATAAATGCTATCATCAAAGGATTCCAAGACAATATTCCGCTCACTTTTCTGAATGGCACTGGCCAACAAGATAGGTTCAGACGGACTATCATCTATTAAGGTGATTTTGTTTTTTATTGCTGTACTCATAAATTGTTTTTCAAATTTAACAAAATACACAATAGGATGTGCACATTCTTTCAGAGAAAACAAAAGTAATCGCTTTGGATTTACTTATTTTTAAGTTTCTTGAAATAAATATACTATTATAAATGGCTAATGAAGTAACATATAACGAAGATAATATACGCTCCCTCGATTGGAAAGAACACATGCGCCTTCGTCCAGGAATGTATATTGGTAAAACGGGCGACGGGTCTTCGCAAGATGATGGGATATACATTCTTGTAAAAGAAGTCATAGATAACTGTATCGATGAGTTCGTTATGGGCTATGGTAAAAAAGTCGATATCAAAGTTGAAGAGAAAAAAGTTACTGTCAGGGATTATGGAAGGGGTATTCCTTTAGGTAAAGTAGTTGACGCAGTTTCTAAAATCAATACCGGAGGGAAATATGATTCTAAAGCATTTAAAAAATCTGTAGGCCTAAACGGAGTAGGTACTAAAGCAGTTAATGCCTTATCCATTTATTTTAAGGTAGAAGCGGTTAGAGAAGGAAAAAAGAAAGTAGCCATCTTCGAACAAGGAAATCTCATTGAGGAGCGCGATGAAAAAACGACTGAGCCAAATGGAACCTATATTGAATTTGTTCCTGATGACATTATCTTCAAAAAATATAAGTTCATTCCCGATTATTTGGAAAACCAAATTTGGAATTACGCCCACTTAAATTGTGGACTAACTATAAATTATAATGGTCAAAAATTTCTTTCAAAGGAGGGTTTAAAAGACCTACTTCTCAGAAAAACTGATGCCAATACTATTCGCTATCCCGTTATTCATTTCAAGTCAGAGGATATAGAGTTTGCCCTAGTACACGACAATCATTACGGTGAAGAGTACTATAGTTATGTAAATGGACAACACACCGTTCAAGGAGGCACACACCTTAATGCATTCAAAGAAGCTTTAGTGAAAACCATGAGAGAATTTTATGGTAAAAACTTTGATTCTCAAGATATTCGCGCCTCCATAGTTGGAGCAGTTAGTATCCGGATGCAGGACCCTATATTTGAAAGTCAGACGAAAACAAAATTAGGTTCCAACAACTTGGATGAGAAAACTAGTATGCGAGTTTTTATAGGTGATTTTGTAAAAAAACATCTGGATAATTTCCTTCACCGTAATCCAGAAATTTCGGAGAAATTGCTGAAAAAAATTCAGCAAAGTGAACGCGAGAGAAAGGACATGGCTGGCGTGAAGAAAATAGCCAAGGAAAGAGCCAAAAAAGCAAATCTTCACAATAAGAAATTAAGAGATTGTCGCTTTCATTTTTCCGACAAGAAAAACATTCGACATTTAGACACGACCGTCTTCATTACGGAGGGAGATTCGGCAAGTGGATCTATCACGAAAGCAAGGGACGTAGAAACTCAAGCAGTATTTAGTTTGAAAGGAAAGCCTTTAAACACTTATAGTCTGAAAAAGAAAGTAGTATACGAAAACGAAGAATTCAATCTATTACAACACGCATTAAATATAGAGGAAGGGCTAGAAGAACTGCGCTACAATAATGTCGTGATTGCAACGGATGCTGATGTAGATGGCATGCACATTAGATTGTTGCTTTTAACTTTCTTTTTACAATTCTTCCCAGATTTAGTTAAGGAAGGACATGTTAAAATTTTGGAGACCCCATTATTCAGAGTTAGAGATAAAAAACAAACGTTCTATTGTTATAGCGAAGAAGAAAGGAAAAAAGCTGTTGCATCTTTACGGGGTAAACCAGAGATTACCCGATTTAAGGGCTTAGGTGAAATTTCACCAGATGAGTTTGAGGATTTTATTGGTGAAAACATTCGTCTTTCCCCCGTCATTCTTGGAAACGATAATTCCATTGAAGATATCCTCGGTTATTATATGGGTAAAAACACTCCGCAACGTCAAGAGTTTATTATTGATAATTTAAAAGTAGAGAAAGACATAGAAGAAGAATTGGTTGGCTAAACTTGATTTACAGAACAGGGTTATTCACCCGAAGTGGATCCTGATTCAAGAGCCCTTTCATAGGTCCATATAAGTCTGGTAAAGCGAGCTTGAATTCTTGTGGTCGCTCAAAGAAATTCTCTACACAAACCGCAAACATTTCCTCTGCATTGGTAGCGGCATATTCCCTCAAGAAATGATTATTTCCTTGCTTGATTAGCATTATTTCTTTTTCTGCAATTGCTTGCCATTTGCTAAACCTGTTGATAAATCGTTTATCAAGGCTAGAGATTGCGTGAACTTGCATAGCATGAGACATTTCATGCAAGCCTAAATTAAGTCCATCTTTTTCATCTTGGACCCCTTCTAGAAAATGCTTGGCAGACAGAACAATTATTCTTAATCTCGCATTTACCTCCCCCTTATGATACGTATCTCGAATAGAACTATAATAACTTGAAGGATAGATTAGGATTTTTTCGAAAGAGAAAAAAGCAAAGTTGTTTAAACCAAAAGTCAATTGAACCGCTGTTGCGCCTATCAAAAGATTAATACTTTCATTCAAGTCCATAGCCCTCGGAACGAAAGTTTTCATCCCCATGAATATGGCAAGTCTCTTTAAAAACTTATTCTTTGCCTTTTCATCTAAAGAGCTATAATACGGAAAGTTTTTTTCTAGTAATTTCTGAACTTGAGGGTCGACATTTCGACTACTAAATTGAGAAGTAAACCAAGCGAGTCTCTCATTCAAGTTTGTATCAAAAAGGGAGTTTATAAGCCAGGCAAAAAGAGCTAAAATAACAAATAAAACAAATGGAGGGATGTACGCTTGAAGAGTAGTGGTTTGAATGTCATCAAGAATAAGCTGAATAAATTCTTCCATCTTTTAATGAACCCGATCTCCCCTCAATTCCAAATTGGCTATAATTTGAGCTTCAGCGTTCAAGTATTCTTCCCAACGAGCCATCACTTGTTCTTTCGGTAAGATTGCTGTAGCCAAGTCCAAAAACAATCTAAAATGCCCGGCTTCACTAATCATCAGCTTCCGATAGAATTCTTTTAGTTCATCGTCATTTATATCCAAAGAAAGTAATCGAAAGCGCTCACAGCTTCTTGCTTCAATCAAAGCAGCAACTAACAAACGTTCAACTAATTGGTGTTCTCTTGATCCACCTTGAATAATATTAGATTGTAACTGATTAACATATTCATCTCTTCGTTGTCGACCCAAGGACATTTCCCTTTTTTTGAGCTGATCAACAACCATTCTAAAATGCCCCCATTCTTCTGTAACAATTGGCATTAAAGCTTCCACCACATCCTCATATTCAGGAAACATTTGAATGATGGTGATACAATTTGTTGCCGCCTTTTGCTCGCAATAGGCGTGATCCGTAAGTATTTCTTCAATATTCTTTTCTGCCAAATTCACCCATCTAGGGTCACTAGGAAGTTTTAAACCAGCTAACATGCGTTTCGTTTTGTGCAAAGGTCGCAGTTTTCCCCAATAAAATCAATTAATTAGTCAGTTAATGCTAATTTTGACGAAAGGAAAAGCAAAGCATTGAAAAGAACAATTTCCATTTTCCCCTTTCTCATAATCATAGGCATATTCATGCTTTCTGTATTGGTTCGTTTACCTAATATAAATCGACCATTATCTAAGCATCATGAATTCGTCAGTGCGGTTTCGCTTAGGGTTTTAGACATTTGGTCTACCGAAGGAGCTATGAAATATGGCTTCAGCCCTGTTATGAGCTATCCAGGCGCAGCCAACAAACACTTGAATAACTGGGCAAGCACTACAGGTGAAATGCTAGATGAAGCAGGGAATTACTATTATGTATCTCATCCGCCCTTTGCTTTCATCTTGCCACATATTTTTTTTAAAATATTACATGTAAAGCCCACGGTTTTGGCTTTACAGATATTTCATTTAGTCATCAATTTAATCTGTGCCCTTTTTATTTATTTGATTGTTTGCCTGCTTGGGCAACAAAAACCTTTTGCCAGAACATACTGGTCAGGCATTGTAGGGGTATCAGTGTATTTATTTAGCCAAGGAGTCTTATGGTTTCAATGCAATACCTACATGAGTGACATGCTGGTTCACCTCTTTTTCATTCTAAATGTTTACACCATATTGAAACTCTTAATGCGTAAGCGTTTCTTTTCGCCAAAATACCTCGTTCATTATGCAATCTTTTTGTTTTTAATGATTTATACTTCATGGCTAGGCTTATTTTTTGCATTTAGTGTGTTTTTGTATTCCTTTATTAAACTAAGAAAAACTAAAGTGTACATCCCAATTAACCTAATTACACTCTTCGTAAGTATTGCGGCTGTTGCCTTATTCGTTTTTCAGTACAGCCAGATTGCAGGTTTTGAAGCCTATTTAGATCAAATGTTAAATCGTATGACTGAAAGAGGGAGTTTATCTGAAACTTCAAATTTTGGTAGTCAAATTAAACAGATTGCTTTTCTAGTTCTTAGCATGCTCAAAGGATATGTTACTAGTTATTTACCGCTATTCCTTTTGCTTGGGAGTTTCGTTTATTTGACTATTAGCAAAGCTAAATTGAGAATAGTTTTCACCAAAAATGGATACCGGTTTCTTTGGCTATCGACATTACCAGTAATACTCTTACATATCTTTCTATTGAATTATTCAGGCCACGACTTTGTAAGTCTATACGGTTCACTTTTTTTAAGTGTGTTGATTGGGATTCTTTTTGATAAGCTTAAGAAATCGCAAACCTTATCTATGACTCAGCTGCGTTTGGGTATTGTATTTGTCGTCATAGCCTCCCTAGCTTCCTATTACTATATTAACCCACCAGGAGAAGAGTCTCTAAGAGGGGATATATATGCACAAAGCCAAATTCTAGGAACTAGCATCAAAGAACAAACACCTCCTGATAATGTGGTTTTTGTACAGGGAGAGTTAAGCGTTGATCCGCAAATAATTTTTTACGCCCAACGGAATGTACTTAAAATTAAGGATGAAAGTGAGGCCATCGCATTCCTTCAAAAAAGAAACATTTTGCATGGGCAGTTATATATATACGATAAAGAGACCCCTCTAAAATTCATTGAAATAAAGCAAATTCATAAGGATTCATATTAATTGCTTAATTTTGTATTCAATTAAACTTACTATTTATGGCTGTAACAAGTATTCCTGCAGTTGATTTATCAAAATTCGCGACGGGTAATGACGCTCAACGTCAAGAATTTATTGCAGAGTTAGGAAAGGCATGGAAAGATGTTGGATTTGTCACCGTAAAGAATCACGGTGTTCCAGATGAATATATTAATGCATTCTATACGCAAGTGAAACGTTTCTTTGAATTTGACACTACAACTAAGTTGAAGTATGAAGATATAGCAAACGCTGGACAAAGGGGCTACACTAGCTTCGGTAGAGAGCACGCGAAAGGTTTTGATGCTCCTGATTTAAAAGAATTTTGGCAAATGGGCCAAGAAGTAACTGATGGCGATAAAATTTCAAAAGAATATCCCTCGAATATCGTAGTAGATTTGTTGCCTGATTTCGAAGAAATTGGTCGTAAGTTATATACTTCATTTGAAAAGTCTGGTGCCCTTTTGTTAAGAGCTATCGCCTTATATTTAAATCTAGACGAGTATTATTTCGAAGCCAAAATACATAATGGAAATAGCATATTAAGAGCTATCCATTACCCACCTATTCAAGGTGAACCCAAGTCTTCTATTCGTGCAGAGCAGCATGAAGATATTAATTTGATTACTTTGCTTGCAGGTGCTTCAGCTGAAGGGCTTCAGGTGAAAGATAAAGACGGAAACTGGGTTTCTGTAAATGCTCCAGAAGGACATCTAGTAATCAATGTAGGTGATATGTTACAACGTTTAACTAATAATGTTTTACGTTCAACCACGCATCGAGTAGTTAACCCACCAAGAGAAATGTGGCATACCTCAAGGTATTCTATTCCATTCTTCTTACACCCAAGAAGTAACATGAATTTGACTTGTCTTGAAAGTTGTATCACAACGGACAATCCATTAAACTACAAACCTATTACTTCTGGAGAGTACTTGGATCAACGATTAAGAGAAATTGGCTTGAAATAGGAAGTCATTTTCAGCATATTTATTAAAATTGAAACTTAAAAACACTTAGGATTATTTTCTTTCGAAAAGGATGCTGGAGCGAAATTGTTCGGCAGAATAGAAGAAGCAGATCTAGCTTCAGACAAAGACAAAAATAACGCAATGTTGAATCATATTAAAGTTCAGATAGTGTAGAAGCTACTTTAAATGGAAGTATTGTTATTCTTGAAGGTAAAGTAGATACTTTGCAAGAAAATAACCGTATCGTTATGGCAGCAGGAAACATCCGAGGAATTAACTCTGTAGATGATAGAGTTGAAGTTGAAGAAGTAGTTGAAGCTCCAGAAACTCAGTTTTATACTTTAGTATCAGGAGATTACTTATCAAAATTTTCTAAGAAAGTATATGGCGATTCAAGCAAGTATAAGCTAATTTTTGAAGCCACTAAGCGAATGTTAGAAGATCCAGATCACATCTATCCGGGTCAAGTATTGGTAATTGCAGCTTTAAGTTAAGAATACATTGAACTTTATAAAAAAGGCTTCAATTTTGGAGGCCTTTTTTTATAAGATCTATACTGAGCTATCTATATCTTCAAAATTAAAATTTCAAAATACCAACTTTTGTGTTTATTCTTGCGTTAAGATTAAAAAAATAGACTATTATGATTTCAAAAAAAATAGAAAAAGCTTTAAATGATCACCTTCTATATGAACTAGAAGCTTCCTTGCAATATCTAGCCATGGCTAGCTGGTGCGAAACAAGGGGTATGGATGGAGCTGCAAGTTTTTTCTATGGTCACGCGCATGAGGAAAATTTGCATTTCATCAAATTGTTTCAATACATCAATGAGGTAGGCGGACACGCATTAGTGCCCCCAGTGAAACAACCTAATCACAAATTCAATGAGGTTAAAGAGATTTGTGAAACGGCTTACAGTACAGAGAAAGAGGTTACGCAAGCCATTTTTAAATTAGTAGAATTGGCTAAAGCAGAAGATGACCACGTAACGATTGAAATGTTGCGTTTTTTCGTTCAAGAACAACGGGAAGAAGAAACTTTGTTTCAGAAAGTTTTAGATAAAATTAAGCTTATCGGTACAGGTGCACAAAGTTTGTACTACATCGATAAAGAATTAGGTAGCTTGGCTAAACCAAGCCCCGAGCCTCCTGCTGATAGTGCAGCATAATAAAAAATCCGAACCTTTAAAGGTTCGGATTTTTTTTGTTTCTTATTTAATGAGGTAGGAAATTCCCACTGAAAAGCTTCTTCCTGGATCGAAGCGCTCAAACACTTGAGCTTCTGCTTCATAAGACTCATAAAACTTCTCTCTTAAATCACCTATTAGGTTTTGAGCGGTGATGCTCGCTTTCCATCTGTCTTCTTTTCCAAACCGCTGGGAAAGCTTAAGATTCAAACTATGAAAAGATTGGTCGTATACATCTGGTCGCACGCCAACTCCAACAACAGCCAATCTTTTCCCTTGTATGTTATACGATAAGTTCGCTTCAAATCCAACCGTATCATTTGAATAAGTGATATTGGCATTTACTATAAACGGCGACTGACCAAACATACTACGGAAATTACCTAATGTTTCTCCATCTCTTAAGTTATCACTTCTAGATTCGAATTCAGTACGATCGTCATCGGTTCCAAAAACTCCATCAGCTCCAGCCCCTACCGTAATTTTTCTCATATCAATCAAGGATTTTACATAAGTTACATTTGCACCTATAGATAAGTCAGCCATTTTAGAGCTAATCCACCCAAAATCTTTCCTGAACTCAAACTCGGCTCCTATTAAATGAGCTGTACCAGCATTACGTGGAGTGATATCATCTTGTTCAAGTTCAAATCCGGCAATCTCAATAGGATTTTTAAAGTGCTTATAGAATGAACTCACCGATATCATTTGACCACGTTTAAAGAAATTCTCCCAACGAAGGTCTACATTCTCAATGTTCGTTTTCTCCAAATCAATGTTACCAATAAATCTGATTCCAGATAAAGGATCCAGAATACTTACGAATGATTTTTCCTTGAAAGAAGGTCTTGCTAATGTTCTACTATAAGACATTCTTAAGTTCATATCTTTAGTTACATTATAAATTAAATTTAAAGCGGGTAAGAAATCGTTTTCTGTCAATACTTTCTCCCCTTCAATATCCCGATTGATTTGTTCACCTGACAATCTTCCATATCCAGTTATCCAGTTATCCGTTCTCTCATAACGCAATCCATAGGAAGCTTTGAATACCGGAGTAATCGGTAATTCGTTCATCACATAAATCGCTGCTACGTTTTGAGTTGCAGTATAAATGTTTGGATTGTCATTTAAGCTTTCTTCAGCTCTTACATAGGTTCCAGTTCTATTCGATGGCGTCCACAACAATTCATCCGAGAACAACTCATCTGCATTACCAGTAAGGTCAGCATCTAGCGTAGAATTAAATATAAATCTCAAGATTTGATAATCACGATTTTTATAAGTGCTTGCAAATCCAAATTTCAACTTAGAATCTAAATTCTTCCATACTTTGAAATCGTGAGTCACATCCATACGAGCCACCATATTAATCTCGTTTAATGAACGATAAAATCTTTCAGGAACCGCTCCGTCACCATTATCAATAATAAATTCATCATTTTCTATAAGATAGGTTGTGCTTCTAATATCAGGTTCTGTAATCTTTGAAAAAGTGGGTGAAAGCTTCCACTCCAGTTCCCATTTATCAGGACGGATACTATGTTTACCTCCCAATAGCATATTGGACACTGATCGCTGAGAATAATCAAGTACGAATTGCTTTTTAGGTAAAGCCGTGTTTTGTCCAGAAGGATAGGTAAGGTCATATAGCGCTGATCGACTTACTGCATTTTGACTATGAAGTAAATTCAAAATAAATTTACTCTTGTTAGTTTTCAATGCTCCACCTAACATTCCACTCCACTGAACTTCCTGCTCAGAACGTTGCCCACTAGCATATTGTGTTTGTAAAAGTTCAGTTTCTGAAGATTGATCTTTAATCGATCTTCCAAACTCAAAATTATCATAGTTTCTAAATTGGTATCGATAATTAAAAGCAGAGTTAAACCCTAAAGTTACTTTCTCCTTGTTTACTTGATTTCCTCTTGAAATAGATAAGCTTCCATTCAACGGGCTGGTAAATTGAGTTGGAGCTAATTGACGATTAAAACCACCCGTTAACTCAGTTAATGTTGGATTGAATTCGAATCGATTAGGGATGTTAGTGTTTTCCGGAAAAGGAAGCTCCCGAAACTTATTTCCAAATCCGAAAAATGTCCCTGCGCCACCTTTATATCGAAGCGCGTTACTATTCAAATTCATTCCTGCAGTGTAACCCAAACTGGCCGAAAACCCAAAGGTTGAGGTAGAAGGAAAACTCTTAGTAGTTACATCAACCAATCCTCCAGTAAAATCTCCGGGTAAATCTGGATTAAATGTTTTGTAAACTAAAATATTATCTAATAAATTCGCGGGGAAGATATCCATTTGAACCGAATTTCTATCCGGATCTAAACCAGGTATATCTACTCCATTAAGTTGAGTTTTAGTATACCTATCTCCTAATCCTCTCACGTACACATACTTCCCTCCCTCAACGGATACTCCCGTTACTCGCTTTATAGCGGCAGCAGCATCATTATCCCCTGTCTTACTAAAAGTTTGAGAAGAAACTCCATCCAAAACAGCCGTAGATTTCTTTTGGATAGTCAATAGGGCAGTTTCACTGTTTGTAATTCGCTCAGCTTTAACTACCACCTCACCAATTTGTTCTGCATCTGTTCCTAGTTGAATATCAATTAGCTTTGTTTCTCCTGGCTTTATAAGCACATCAGTTACTCGCTGGGTAGCATAAGAGATATAAGAAAATAATACGGTGTAAGTGCCTGGGTCTAAGTTTAAATTGTAGTTACCATCAAGATCCGTAATCGTTCCTGTGGTTGTTCCTTCCAAAACTATACTCACTCCAATTAGCGTTTCTGCATTTTCCTTGTCAATAATTGTACCTCTTAACTTCCCCTGTTGTGCCATACCCATATTTAAAGCAAAAACACTTAACACAACTAAAACTAAATTCTTCATAATCCCTGATTTCCTAACATCACAAAAGGCACTAGTAAAACTAGCGCCTTTCATAAATGAATGTTATATTTTTTTTATAATTTCCCTCTTTCTGCTGCCCAGGTCCAATTACTAAACTCTGATCGCACTGCTCCCCCGCTTACTGAAGCAGCAGCAGTATTCCCGTCAGCAGCAATAATGTTATCACTATTACCTTCTACGCCACTTGGACAAGAACAATCGGTACAAGAACCTGAATAAACATTTACGTAATCTGCAAGTGTTGAATTTGTTCCAAACTGATTATTCCTAACAATCAAGCTTGGTGATGCTGCAGATAAATGTGCATATGAATCTTCTTTCTCCGTGCATAAAGTCGTATCAGAAAAGCTTGCTCTTATTTTTAATCCAGAAGTAAAACCTTCAAATGTACAGTTCTCTATAGTTCCCTGCGCTTTAGATTTTAAATCACCAGCCGAGCCAGAAGTCCCTTCATTGATAAAAGAACCATTTCTAATCGTGAATAATCCTGTTGTGTAAGTTGAATTCTCCGGGCCATCTATTTCTAAGGCTTCGTCTGTACCAATACCGTCACCACTAATAACTATAACATTGTCAATAGTTCCAGAATAATTTTGATCAATATCGATGCCATCATCTCCTTGATAGATAACTATAATGTTTGAAGCATTAACTGTACCTCCAAAAAATTCTACTCCATCATCTAAGTTTGCAACAATCTCTATGTGGTCAATAGTAGTTCCTGCGCCAACCCCACCTAGGGTTAGACCATTAATTTCGTTACCATCTCCAATAGTAATACCACCATGACGAATCGATACATAAGTCAATGTTCCTGAGTTATCATTTGCATCACTTCCTCCATACTGACCATAAGTTTCATTCGAAGGAATTCCTTCTACCTGACCCAATACATCTCCGTCTTCAGTTGAAACAGGCGCATTTCCTAAAATAATTAATCCCCCCCATAGTTCATTTACTGTTTCATCTAGATTACTACCTGCAATTTCACCTGGTTTAATATTATCCGATTGAGAAGTAAAAATAATTGGACTAGTAGCAGTTCCTTGTGCATCTATCATTGCTCCTCTTTCCACGATTAAAACACTGGCACTAGACCCTGTTCCTTCTTGGCCCTTAATAAGAGTACCTGCTTCTATACTTAGTGTAGCTCCGCTTCGTACTACCACTCTTCCGCTTAACTCATAAACCTTATCTGCTGTCCATGTTACATCCTGACTTATAAAGCCTTGAACCAACTCGTTCTCAGAAACATCTACACAAGTTCCATCTTCACAAGTTTGATTAGCCGAGCAAGCAACACCTTCACATTCATCATCTTCTTTGCAAGATTGAAGAAAGAAATTCATAAGACCTAAGGCCATTAACGGTAACAATAAATTTTTCATAGTTTTTATATTTTTTTTCATGCTGCAAATATGATTTATCGAAATAAGCAGCATCTTATCGCTATGTTATCTAATCTTTAAGAATTAAACAGGTTTGTAAACAAATAATTAAGAAGCGAATTCAATAAACTAAACCCTGTATATTTGCAGTCAAATAGATAATTATGGAAAATTCAGAGATAAAAATCTTATTAGTAGATGATGAAGAAGATACCTTAGAGTTCATTCGATACAATTTACAACAAGAAGGTTTTCAAACCGCTTGTGCTGAGGATGGAGTCATAGCTATTGAATTAGCCAAGACTTTTAAACCCCATCTAATTGTACTTGATGTAATGATGCCCAATATGGATGGAATGGAAGTTTGTAATGAACTTAGGAAATTGCCCGAGTTTAAAAATACGCTAATTACGTTTTTAACAGCTAGGCACGAAGACTATAGCCAGATTGCAGGATTTGATGCTGGAGCGGATGATTACATTTCAAAACCAATCAAGCCTAGATTACTTATAAGTAAAATCAAAAGCCTCTTGCGCAGAAATCACCTTGAGGAAGAACAAAATTCAATAGAAGCTAGCGGAGTTAAAATAGATTTAAATCAACATTTAGTTTTTATAGCTGATAAAGAACTATCTCTTCCCAAAAAAGAATTCAATCTCCTTTGCCTACTTATGTCTAAGCCAGGGCGAGTTTTTACACGAGAAGAAATTCTTACTAAAGTTTGGGGAACAGAAACAATAGTTGTAGATCGAACTATTGATGTTCACATTCGAAAATTACGAGAAAAAATAGGAAACGATCATTTTGTAACGGTCAAAGGTGTAGGATATAAATTTCATGCATGAAAAACGCTAGTTTACTCCAAGTAGCTTTAATAGCTTCAATTCTAATTGCAGCAGGCATGGGTGTTTTGCTTAGCGTGACATTCATTTTCAATTGGGAATTAAATTGGTATTTTCTATTGCTCTTTGTAATACTTTCCTTTCTTGTTAGCTATGCGATAATCTACTTTTTAGTAGATGGATTCATTTACCGAAGAATCAAGTTGATTTATAAAAATGTACACCAGTTAAAGTCCGGAAGTAGTAGTCAAATCACACAACAAGCTGATGACCCCTTAAATGAAGTAGAAGCTAGAGTAAAAGAGTTTAGTCATTCCAAAGCCAGCGAAATTGAAGAACTCAAGAAAATGGCAAGGTATAGGAGAGAGTTTTTAGGAGACGTTAGTCATGAACTCAAAACACCTATTTTTAACACCCAAGGATACATCGAAACCCTCTTGAATGGCGCACTAGACAATCCCGAGGTGAATACTAGTTATCTAAAGAAAGCTTCAAAAAATTTAGATCGACTTTCAAGTATTGTAGATAATCTATTGATTATTTCAGAGAATGAATCCGGGAATTTAGACCTTTCAATTAGTAAATTCGACATAGTAAAGTTAGTTGAAGATGTATTTGAGTCACACGAAATGTCTGCGGAAGTAAAAGACATAAAACTCAAACAAAAAGCAGAAAACCCGAACAGTAAAATGGTTAATGCAGATAGAGCGCAAGTGGAGACTATATTAAACAATCTAGTTATTAATGCAATTAAATATGGTAACGAAGAAGGGGTAGTTCTTGTAGGCATTTATACAATGGGTAATCATATCTTGATCGAAGTTACTGATGATGGACCTGGAATAGAACAGCAACATTTACCAAGATTGTTTGAACGATTTTATCGGGTAGATAGTCATCGATCTAGATATGAGGGTGGAAACGGGCTTGGACTCTCAATTTGTAAACATATTATTGATGCCCATGAGCAAACCATCCACGTGCGCAGTAACACCGGCGTAGGGACTACTTTTGGCTTTACATTAGCTAAGGCATAAATAACTATCTTTACGACACTAATATGAAGTGTTTTTTAGTCCATATTTTTCTCCTTCTCGGTTTTCATTCCGCATTCACTCAAAGCTATATAGACTTTCAGCAGAATAGAATTGACCAACTCGATGGTATTGAAAATTGGCAATTTAACGGAGAAGAGTCTGCCTCAGTTCTTTTTGAGCAGGTAGATAAATTACAACTACTTTTGGCTCAGTTAAATTTGGAAAGTCAAACGAAAGAAAAGATACGCCTGTCCATATACTTTCACCTAGTCAACTTCAATGAACATTCCTCGCTAGATGCTAGAGAGATAAAGAGCTTCTATATTCTTGAGAAGTATTTACAGCAACTAGAAGATAAACGCACTAATGTATTTTTTAGATCTAATCCCATCTTAAGCTATACGATTCTTCCTTTTATTTACGCGACGCCAGAAGCGCTAGAATTTGTCGAAAATGAGGCTATTCTCAAGCCGCACGTTGTATTGAATAATTATAAAACATTCTCTTTAGCATCCTATGCCCCAGCTATCTTAAGCAAACTTATTGAAAAAGACCCCATTGCCGCTAAACAATACTTTTCAGGTTTACACGTGCTTTATTCCCATTTGAAAAGCTCTTCAAATAAAACAGATAGTCTAGTCCTAGCTATTTATCAGCACACGGGAAGCTCAAGCAATGCACTGTGCTTATTACAAGCTATTGTGAATGAGGAATTAACTATTGAGGAAGCAAATAACATTGCAAAATTAGGGAGTGAACAATTCTTCACAAAGTTAGTGGAATTAGCCTCAAGCGATTCTATACTAGCAAGGAATTCGATTGACAACGCCCTTAAGACAAGCGCTATTAAAAAGATAAGACTCATTAATTCTTTGTACGAAAATCATGACGATAAACATCGTTTTGAATCGCTTGCCCCTTATTCCAGTCAACAAATTTATCATATCATTGTATATAGCGAAGAAGAAATATTTACCTCATCTTTTAATGGCGTTTTTAATTTATTACTTGCTAAAATCAAACAGGAAGGAAAGACCAACTATGGTCTACTTGAAGAAGTGAATTTCAATCAATTTCGAACCTTTCTAAAAATGTGTATTTCATACGGGAAGCTAGAATATTTTCTCGATCAAATGTCCATTGAACAAAGAGAAGAGCTCATTAGTAAATTTGCCTATTTAGATTGTGAGAAAGATGCCTTAAGGGAAGCGGTAAGTTTAGCAGATGCCTTAGGGAGTTTAAATGACAGCCTATCCCTAATTCGTTTAGAAGAAAATTTATTGCAAAACTATAAAGAAGCAGGAGATCCAAATTTGCGGTTGATTTACACCTTACTAATGAAGCTTTTCCAAGATAAAGCCGTGCACAATCAAGAAGCTTATCAGACTATAACAAGCCTTATCACCCTGCCGTCCATTAATGAGATTAGTAGAGCCGAGTTGCTTGGACGTGATAATTTACATACTCAAATTCACTGTTTTTATGATGATGAGGATGGAATGACTTCTTTCCAAACATTCTTAAGTTTATGGAGAAACAAAGATTGGAAAATCAAGGATTTCGGTGAATTCATAGTCATTACCAGTGTCAATTCTACACCTATTCAGATATTAGCGAATAAACCCCAACATGATTTTGAGGGGCAAAAATTAATGAACCAATTTGTAGATGCTATGCAAGCTGATATAGAAGTTTTAGTCCACCGAGGACATAGCTTTTATGTATCACGTACTATTCACTTCCTAAGAGAAGAAACCAAGGTTGTGTTATTAGGGTCTTGTGGCGGATACCATCAAGTTACCGATATATTAACCAAGTCACCAAGTGCTCATATTATTTCTACCAAACAGATTGGCACTTTCACAGTAAACAATCCTCTTATCTACAAACTAGCGCAAAATGTAGATGCTGGTCAGCCTATTAAATGGGATGAATTCTGGTTGAATCTATCCAAACAATTTACAAAAAATAGCTATGCCCACGATAAATTTGCAGAATACGTGCCCCCTCATCAAAACCTAGGTGCCGCTTTTATTCAGGCCTATAGAAGCTATTTAGATAATGATTAAACGCTAAAAGAAGTACTATTTCTCATTAGTTGTACTCCATTTAAAACCTTGATTTAGACTTGATAAAGTAATACCGTACCTTCGGCCTCATTAATTAACAAGATTGAATATGACAAATATAAAACTACTTTTAAGCCTTTTTATTTTGACTCAATTGCCACAACTTGGTTTTAGTCAAGCTTGTCTTCAAGGGACACCTAACCCCGCAGTATGGGGGACAATTGATGATTTCTCATTGGGATTCACGAACGATGCCAACCCGACTGATGTAGATACGAGTGTGGTTGTACAGGGCTCAGATACTACTATTTTTGTACAGTATCTACTTCCAAAAAAACAAGCTATTACCTCCCCAATATCAGGGACAGCAACCGTAACCTCAATCCAAATTTTAGGAGTTAGTGGTTTACCTATTGGATTATCATGGACTACTGATGCTGCAGCTTTTGCAAATAACAATACTTACAACCCTCAAAACTATCGTTATGGTGTGGTGAGTTTATGTGGGGAAACTTTTGCTTCACCTGGAATATATACTATTGTAGTAAATATTCAAGGATGTGGTTCTCTTTCAGGATTATCGGCTTGTGATGCCCAGACAACTGACTTATATATCGAAGTGCTGCCAGGTACAGGAACTGGTCCTATTGAAATGACCCCACCAGTAGCGTGCAATTCAGCAACGGTTTCTTTTGATACTGACTTAGCTTCTCCGGATCCGATTCTTTATCCAGTTCAACAAGCTTGGTTGTTTCATGATGGTACCACTGCAACTGGCTTACCTGCTTCAAAAACCTATTCTGCACCAGGAGACTATCCCGTTAAGTTAACCACTACAATTTATGAATATTACGTTTCGCAGGCAACTATATCTGCTACTGGTGGATGGACTGGAGACATTGAAGAGTTAACAACTCTTCAAAATCCTGAGTTGTATCTATTGATTAATGGAGGAAGTGGTTCAGTTACCACATCAACAGCTAGTTCAGGAACAAATAAAACCTTTAATGGTTTGAATGTGCCGATTACCTCTTTTTCAGTTTCTATTAATGCTTGGGACGAGGATAATGGCCCGCCATTTGGTAGTCAAGATGATAATCTAGGAACTGCAACAACAAGCTTTACAGCTTTATCTCCTGGACTTGTTTTAGGATATAACGCTAATAATTTTTCAGGTACAATCACTATTCAACAACAGGTAAATACTGTTTTAGAGAATTGGGACACTGTGAGAATTCAAGCTACTTCAGCTGCGAACAACTTGTTAGCTAGTAATGGCTTTGCTATTTGTACTGGTGATTCAACAATCCTAGACGCAGGTGCTGGGTTTGATTATTACCAATGGTACGATGATAATGGAGTAATCCTTAATGCGAATAGTCAAACATTGACCGTAAATAGTATTGGGAACTTTGTAGTAGAAGTACTAGAAACAGGGAATATTTGCCCAGGTTTTTCTGATACTGCAACAATTACAGTTGAAAGTGTAACTACACCTTTAATTGAAGCCATGAATGGAGAAGTTTATACGGCTAATCCAAACAGCTATGATGTCCAATGGTATACAGATAACATCCAAATACTCAATGAAACTAATGATACCTTAAGCGCAAATGCTATTTCAGCTGGTGGTACTTTTACGGTTAGTTTTGCTAATAACTTAGCTTGTGAAGAACTCTCTTCTCCATTTAGTTTATGTATCCCAGGTACATCTATGAGTAACGGTTCTTTAATCTCATTCTCAGGAGATGAAATAGATTTCACTGCTGAGGATTTCATTCTTAATTCAGGAAATATCATAGCATGGGCTATTTCTACAGACGCTCAAGGACCAATTACGAATATGGCAGAATTACAAGTAGCTATAGATAGCGGATGGGTATTCCCAGGTGATGGCGATTCCACATTAAACTTAGCTTGCAGCGATGTTTCATTAGAAAATGGAGACTACTTAATGACGCCATTTACAGCTGAGGCTTTAGTTGTTGATTCCATTTATTATGATATGAATGAAGCGACAAGTTGTCGACCTTCAATGGAAGTATGTATATCCTTATCTGGATCTAACTATCAAGTAAGTCCTTTAGAGTTAATTCTTCCAAATGGCGATACCATAGACGTAATTGGTGAGTTAGCAGGTGGTTTGATTCCTCCAGGTACCCCTATTGACCCTACACTTTGGAGTGTAGCTACTTCTCAGTTCGGAGATCCTGTTTGTATTGATTTGATCGACATCCTTCAATATACAGAAGACCCCAACGGAACATGGACATTTATTCTACCAAACACAGGAAGTGGCGCTTTAAATTTCAACATTGCCGATTTCGATATGCTTGTTTTGGCTGATTCATGTAACAATTTAACTAGCGATCAAATTACTTCTATCACAGGAATAAGTGGGACTGTAAATGCAGGAAATACAGGAGTGTTTTCTATTACTATTCCTCCTTTACCATCTAACTTCCCTAGTGTAGCCGTAGATTGTGAAACTTTTGGAACGGCCACGGCTTTCACAGCATATTGCACGGATACAAATGTGGTAATTTTAACTCCAGATACGATAACATTCGCTATTGGAACTGTAATAGTTGATTCAAACGGAGATACTACAGTGCTTGATGGATCAAACACGGTCAGCGTTAATCCTTTAGATTCTTTCTACATCGTAGAGAATGGTGTTGCAACTGTGTACATTAATGAGTTAGGAACTACTATTGAAATACAAGTAGATGGAGTAATGATTTATATCATTGAGACAACAGAAATTACTTCATACACCCCTCCTATAATTGTTCTTGAATGCGAAGCTGGTTTTTCTAGCTCTAACGGAGTTGTAGTGAATCTAAATGGAGATCAAGTTACCTTAACAGCGAGTGACTTTAACTTGTTGAGTGGTAATTCAGTGGCATGGGCGGTTACTTCTGAAGCTGATGGACCTGTTACAACTATAGCTGAGCTGCAAGCTGCTATAGCTGCCAATATGGTTTTCCCAGGCGATAATGATACTATTATTAATCTAGCTTGTAGCGACCTGAATTTGGCAAATGGCAACTATTATGCTACTCCATTTACAGCTCAATCAGTGACTATAGACACTAGCGTTGCATGGGATCCTTTCTCAGTAGCATGTACTCCACAAATTAATATTTGCATTGGTTTGAGTGGCACTGACTGGGAAATCAATCCATTATTAATGGTTCTACCTACGGGTGACACTTTAGATGTTATTGCAACTTTAGCTGCAGGTATTGTACCTCCAGGAACACCAGTAAACTCAGGACTATGGGGATTAGCAACTTCTCAGCTAGGAGATCCTGCTTGTTTAGAGTTAGTGTCCATGTTAGGTTTCAATGACAATCCAAATGGAACATGGGAAATGATTTTACCAAATACCGGAACGGGTACTTTAGATATCGCTTTATCAGGAATGAATGTAACGGTGTTAACAGATTCTTGTAGTCAAATCAGCAATGATATCCTATACAATATACCAGATGTAAATGCCAGTATTTCAGCAGGTACTACGGAAAGTATTGAGTTTGTAATTGATTTACCACAACCTCCACCTGCTAACTTCCCTAATATTGTAGGTAATTGCGATGTGATTGGAGATGGTGTTTTATTCACTGTGTATTGTACAGATACTTCAACTAGCACTAGAGTTCGTGAGTTAACAGCGCTTGGAGAATTAAGTTTGTATCCTAATCCAAACAATGGTGAATTTTCCATTGGAATGAATGTTCGCACTTCAGGTGAATACCAAATCAATATGATAGACTTATTAGGACGAGTAGTTCAATCATGGAATTATGAGTTATCGCTTGGACAACAGCAGCTAAATGTAGTAAGTCCTAATTTAAATGCTGGAATTTATCATTTGCAAATTTCAAATGAAAGCAGTCAGCAAAGCATAAAAATGATCATTAAATAAACAGTGATTCAAGATAAAAAAAAGACCGCGTTTACGCGGTCTTTTTTTTGTTTATGCCCCATTGAACCCATTAACACAATTGAGCTAAACAATTTAAATACCTGCTTGTTTAATTGACATGGCAGTGCATACAATAAAAACAATTCAGAAAATACCCGCATCAAAAGAAGCTATTTGGGATTTTATCTCCTCTCCAAAGAACCTCAAAGAAATTACTCCTGAATATATGGGATTTGAAATCAAAGGAGATCTTCCTGAGAAAATGTATCCTGGAATGATGATCCAATATAAGGTTAGTCCTCTTCTCGGCATCAAAATGACATGGGTAACAGAAATCACTCATGTACAAATGGGCGAATTCTTCGTAGATGAGCAACGAGTTGGTCCCTACAAAATGTGGCACCATCAACATCATATCAAAGAAATTCCAGGAGGTGTGCTCATGGAAGACATCATTGATTATCAAGCACCGCTAGGATTTTTAGGCGACATTGCAAATATCTTAATTATTAAAAAGCAATTAGCAGAGATTTTCGAGTATCGCCGAATAGCCTTAGAAAATCGCTTTGGAATCTTTAAATAGTTTCGGCACCTCAAGGCAAAGAGGGGGAGTCAAACCACAAAGCACCGAAACTAACAAGAATTTACTTTTGTTCTACACTCTTCAATAATAAGAATTCATTGACAAGGACTTCCGAAGCATAGCGGGTTTCCCCATCTTTTTCATAACTTCTATGAGTCAATTTCCCTTCGATTGCAATTTCATCACCCTTGTTTACCAATTTATCGATATTCTCGGCTGTTTTGCCCCAAGCTACTAATCGGTGCCATTCCGTTTTCTCCTGTTTATTCCCTTCTTTATCCTTGTAGTAGTCGTTTGTAGCTATAGAAATGTTCAGCAAAGACTTTCCACTTTCCAAAGTTTTTAATTCTGTGTCGGATCCTATTCTACCGATAAGTTGTACATGATTTTTTAAAGTAGTCATAATAAAAATTTAGGTTATATAATATTTAATTGTAATGTAAATATATAATCCTTTCTTCCTACTATTCGTATATTATACGTTAGTATCCGTTTATAAACGGATAAAGCATATTAATTCTTGAGACTACTCTTCCGCCCGATCAACGATACTACTTGGAAGACTTTTATTTGCCTTTGCGCCAAGCTTTTTCAATTTTTCAACTCGGTTGATGAGATTGCCTTTCCCTTCGAAAAGCTTATTCATGGCACTTTTGTATTCGCCATCTGTTTCCTGTATTTTCTTACCTACTTTAACCAAATCCTGCATCAAGCCCTCAAACTTATCATAAAGCCCTCCTGCCTGCACAGCAATCTCTAATGCATTCCTTTGCTGCTTATCATTACTCCACATGGTATCTATAGTTCTTAAGGTAGCTAGCAAGGTACTCGGTGTAACAATTACAATGTTCTTATCGAATGCTTTGTTGTATAACTTATCATCGTGATTAATAGCAATAGCAAAAGCTGGCTCGATTGGGATAAACATTAATACAAAATTTGGACTCTCAATTTGGTATAAGTCATGATAGTTCTGATTGCCCAAGCCATCTATATGCTTCTTAATAGAATCAATATGTGCTTTTAAGAATCGGTTTTGCTCTAACTCATCATCACTGTTTACAAATTGCTCATAAGCCGTCAAACTAACCTTACTATCGACTATCATCTTCTTGCCATCCGGTAAATGGATGATTACGTCAGGCAATACTCTGGAGCCATCTGGTCGATTAAAACTTTTCTGTACATCGTATTCTCTACCTTTTTCCAGGCCTGATTTTTCTAACACTCGCTCTAGGACCAACTCTCCCCAATTTCCTTGTTTCTTGCTATCTCCCTTCAGCGCTTTAGTTAAATTGACAGCTTCCTTACTCATCTGCTCATTCAACTCACGTAAGCCCAAAATCTGCTGTCTTAAAGAGGCATGCATATCAATACTCTCCTTGTTTGTAGATTCCACTTTCTTTTCGAAATCACTAATCTTTTCTTTCAATGGGTTTAATATATGCGTAATGGACTCTTTATTCTGCGCTGAAAATTTTTGACTATTCTCAGTTAGAATTTTACTCGCCATACTTTCAAATTGCAAGATCATTTTCTCTTGGGACTCCTCTTGATTTTGCTCCTGACTTCTTAGTTTTTCATGTAAATGTTCAATGTCTTTTTCTGCACCAGCTAGCAAATTATTAAGTTCATTACTTTTAGCTTGCCACCCTACTAGACTACTTTTCAAGCTTGCATTGTCAGCTTCTAACAACTCTACTTTTCCAAGAATTTTTCCAACATCAGCCTTTGACTTTAGATACATAAACCCAAAGCCCAGCACTAAGCCTGCGGCCAATGATAATATAATTATTAAGCTAATACTCATTGTGCAAAATTACTAAAGCTAAACGGAAGGAATGTGCGTTTAACAAAAAAGTTATGCTAACTATCAGGAAAGAAATAAAAAAGGACTTGAGTTAACTCAAGTCCGTTTAGTATGCTAATTAGTTCGAACAAACTTTTTCTTTACTCGTTCATTGGTAGATGTTTCAAGCTTTTCAGCAATGAAGGAACCACTTCCCATTCCATCAAAATTAACTTGAATAGTTTGTTTACCCTTATCAAGGTACACTTTATGGCTAGAAATTTTCTTACCTACTAAATCATATACCTCAATTCTAAACTCTCCTTCATTTGCAATAAAGGCATCCAAATTGATTAAGCCTTGAGTTGAAGGATTAGGGTACAATAACAAGATCTTACTTTCATCCAACTCTTGTTTGTTATTATCAATAGCCGAGATCTCGTAAGTTCCATCAAAATCTTCATTCTTCAATCTATAGTAATTAACAGCATTGGCAAACTCTTCATCCACATAAGCATAGTTTATTATACCATAGGTTTCCTGCATCAATATGCTTTCCTTTGAAGAACATCAATTCTACTGGCAATAGAGAACTCCCTGGCCCGGCGCCCGCAGCACCTGTAAATCCACTGGATTAACAATAGAACCAGAAGTATCCGTGAAATTCCAATATTTTCTCATTGTCCAACTTGCTTCTATTCCTGGGTCTTCAGCAAAGCCTGGAACACCATGTAAGATAATATTCGCAGTACCATCAAAAACATTTCCATTTGGTCGCACAGAGAATATCAAAATGTCATCCAAATCATTAGATGGGGGTCCATTATCATTACAATAATATCACCAAGAACCATCGCTTGAATATGGGGAGTAGCTAACGATAGGAAGCTATTACCTATGTTTTTTTGTTGTAGTCAGTTTTCTTTATTGCCTTATGACATCCAATTCAGCTTCTAATTCCAGTTTTACATTCTGTTCTATTGAAGACAAATTACCATTCAATAAATTAATTTGTTCATAAGGATCGTTGGCTAAATGATACATTTCTTCATTTCCTATGCGCAATATTAGTTTATAAGTACCATTACTTATAGTCCAGAAATCAGTTGTACCATCATTTAACTCTGAGTATTGATAATTTCTAATGGTATCAGATTGAGATAATAAAGATTTGAAACTTTTACTATCATTATATTCGTTTAAACTAACTCCTGCAATTTCTGCAATAGTTGCAAAAAGATCTGTTCCGCTTAATATATTATCCTCCGTTCCTGTTCTAGAAACACCATTGCCTGAAATAAACATAGGAACATTTATTCCTCCTTGGTATAAAGTGTTTTTAACGGTAGAACTTGTATAAGGACTTTGAGCAACTTGGTTTGGAGTTCCATTATCTCCAATGAAAATAATTATTGTATTAGCCCTATCTTCTGATGGTATACTATCTAATAATCTCCCAATTTGATAATCCATAGCTTCAATAGCAGCCATATAATAAGGAGTCGCATTCACACCTGTTACGTATTCGGCTAAACTTCCTTGGCTGTGCATATTGCTTGGTGGCAAATGAAAAGGAGTGTGTGGAGCATTATAAGCTAACCAAAGAAACCAAGGTTTGCTTTGCTCATTCATCCAATCAATTGCTAAATCTGTAAAAACTTCTGTGGTATAAGCTGTTTGTAAACTACTGCCACCATTTTCTGAAAGTTGCCATTGATAATAATCATCAACAGCTCCTCTAATTAAGCCTGAATAATAGTCAATACCAAAAGACTCAGGGTTGAAGCTTGCATTGTTCCCAGACAAATGCCATTTGCCCACTACAGCAGTAGCATACTTATTGTTTGTGTTATCGATAATGTATTTTTGAATAACTGTTTCAGATGAATTTAAAACATCTCCAACACCTTTAACGTTTGTATGATAGCCATACTTACCTGTTATTATTGCTGCTCTTGTAGGGGTGCAAGTTGGATTGACCCAAAAGTTGCTAAATAATAATCCATTATTTCTAATGGCATCAATATTTGGAGTAGTTGGCTTAATACTACCCTCTTGATATCCGTTTATTGCATCTTTGCCTAAATCATCCGCGATGATAAATAGAATATTAGGGCTACTTGTAATTGTTGCTATAATATTATTGTCTTTTGAACAAGAGGCAATTAAAAAACTAAGACTAAGTATTAGTGAAAAATATTTGAATTTTAACATAAAAAGTTATTTTAAACTTATTGTGGTGTTCCTCTATAACAACCAATATTGTAGGGGAAATCATAGGTCCAATGATAGTGGTATAAGCTGACCATTTGTCCATCCCAAAGAACGGAATGGGCGTGTCCATGACATTCATCTAAATCTTCAGATTTTAACAACTCGCCATTTTCACCATAAGGACCATAAATGGCAAAACCATCAATCATATAACCCATAAGTGCTGAATGCCCATTTTCATGAGGATGTATATGGTCTTGCAAATCTTGAGCAGGATAATGATAATGGTATCTTTCTGTTCCATCTGTATGACCGCCAAATCTATCTAATATTTCATGAGCAGCTGCATCTGTGCCAAGTGTTGAAGCGCCATGATAAATAGCTGCTCCAGTTAATGAAAATCCCGCAGGTCCAAAACCCACACAACTTGGGCTTATAGCTATTTCTGGTAACGCTGGTAAAGTATAATTTACAACTTGTTCTGAAATGATATTTGGATTCTTATCATAATTCCAAGCTTCCGTATTGGCTTGAATAGGAAAAACTCCTGTAGGGTGATTGGGTAGATTATTTCCAGTTATTATTCTGTTTCCATTACCATCTAAAATAATATTCAATTCGTGATTCCAAGTTACGTTTCCTTCTACTTGAGGTTTCTTTGTGTAATCCCAAGTACCATCATCATTTGTCCAATCACTAGCATCATTAGCACCAGCGCCATTGGAGGGAAGACCACAAAGCCAAAGTGAAAGAAAATCAGGATTTTGTGCCCCTTGATTTTGGATCAAAATATTCGTAGGAGCATTGCCTCCAAAGGGCAAATGGGTTAGGTGGTCGGTTTCATTCACATTATTCATATTATCATCTTCAGATTTACTACAAGCAAAAAATGTAAATAAAATAATTAAAAGCAAGCTATTAATCCCTCTGTAGGCTTTTTTAAATTCTAATTTCATAGCAATTTTTATTTTTAGAGCTTAATATTATTTGTTAGACGGTCAATACTTCAAAAGGTTTAATTTGAGGATGTTATTTTTATTAAATTCTGACTAACGTTTTCATAATACGATGAAATTCAACTGTTAGTGTTTTTGGTTTTCAGATTTATTTTTATCTTTTTAAGCTAACAAGACCTTAGCTTAAAGTAATTATTTTCTTTCCCGCAAATGAGGAATTGGCCACAACACATAAATAAGAACCACAACCTCCTGAAAGCAAGGAAAATTCTCTACCTCTCGTTCGTAACATTCTTCATCATAATTAGATATACCTAAGGTTGACCCATCTTGAATTCGCGTGCAAATTTCAAAGTCACTATCTCCAGCACCGAATCCGTAACAATCCTGGCAACCATTACATTTATAAAAGTAATCTGCTTCAATGGTATATCTTATCTGAGCGTAAGCACTTGCTCATAAGCCGCAAATGAATACAAAAAGTAGTGTTCTTTTCATGGTATCTATTTTTGCCGATAGGGCACACTATACCATGTTAACTCTCGATTTTAACAACTAATCAAGGGTTTTTTGTAAAAAGTTATATAAATAATTTTACTTTTTATAGTCATAGGCCCCTTTTTCTGCGCCCCAAACATGGCTGCCATTCGCATCAAAACCCCTGTCCCAATTAGCTAAACCATCAGCATTGATATTAACAACAGACGTTGTATAACTTGCTCCACGGAAATCACTGAGACAAGTGCCATTTAGTGTTGACCCTTCAAATTGAAATTCTCCAGTCTTCTTCAAATATACTCCACAACCCTCTTTCATCTTTAAATCTGCAGGTTCCCATTGGTCAAAAAAACTAGGGTCATTCCACTTACTAATGGCGCTTTCTTCATTTGGCAAGGTATAAATATCACTTCTAAAACTAGCTGCATCTATTTGTTGGACCTGATAGATTCGTTGACGGTATGGTTTGTCCGGCATGCTAGAAACAGCTTGTTCTACATAAAGCCAACCTGGACCAAGGTCTTCCCATATCGGATACATGTGCAGCGATATATCATAATAATCAGTGTCGCTTGCTGCTTGTAATTTACTTGAAAAGCTACCTTGCATTAACTCTAATAGCTGACCAAAATCTGAAGATTCAGACTCGATTTTAGAGGACGAAGTAATAATCTCCGCCGTATACACCTCATTAATAGACATGGCTAAATGCAACTCGCCGGTTAATAGCTTCTCCTGCTTATTCAACTTAAGATTCCTCAGGGCGTATTGTAAACTTTCATAAGGTATTTTAACATTGCTATTCACGGTAATACTTTGCCCATTTAAATCATTACCCAATTCAAACACTCGTGAAGTTTCATCAAAAGCATAATACTCACCTTGCAAGTCTAATTCTTTAAAACCTTCTTCACTAAAATTCCCAAACATCTGATGATCAATTTGAATGGACCAATTTTCTTCATCCAGAGAAAAGGTAAAAGGAACATTAATTTCACCAGTTCTTCGTTTAGTAGACCAATGCTTGAAACGATTACTAACATCCCTTAAGAACCCTACATTCCACGTTGTTTTTTCTTCAGTTAAATTCAACCACCAAACCCATTCATAAGGATGAATTTCTGGATGACATCCATGATTACAGTCTAATACCAAAATACCATACATTCCCATAACTGGATGTGGGTTCATAAAATTAGGATGCTTAGATAAATCATTATTTCTGTGCACTGGAAAGAACATCGTATTCAACTGTGTACGAAAATCAAGCGCTGGTGTATTTTCACAATGGAAGCGATACTTGGTCATGTCGGCATCATCTGGCGGGTAAATAAAAGGCACATTCCCCTTCTCTTTTTTCTTTTTTGCTTTCTTCATCCCAAACTGTTCTTGGTAGGCATAATAGGCTAGGTCTTTATATCTATCTAAGCTTGGAATCAAATCATAGTTAATATCATACTCTGTAAATTGAGCTTCGTCATTCATCCCGTGTAAGTAGTGTTTATTGACCCACCCCACCATTTTTTGTCTAGTTTGGTTAACTGACTTCCATCTAAAACCAAGAACACGAATCAATCCTCCACCCACTACTCTGTGCCGCTCCGTTTTACGCGTAAATGTGCTATCTACCGTATACGCTTTCACAAGATCAACAGCTAAATGATTTTGCTCCTTATCCGCAATAAAGTATGCAGAGTTGTTCAGGTTAACTAAAGTTTCAGCGGTTTCCTTAACCACTTCAACTTGCAATTTTTCTTGACTATAAAGCGAAAAAGGAATGAGGAATAAAAGGCTTAATAATGGACGATTCATAATATAGTTTTCAGATAATCCTAAAGATAAGAATAAGCTCTAGAATTATAAAGGTTTGAATTGTGCAAAAACTTAAGCAACTTTGCGACCTACAATTATTCAGTTATGCGCAAACCGTTTTTATTATTCTGCATTATTTCTATCGCCCTAATACTAGGGTTTTCTGTACTTTGGACTTCCCTACTTTGGTTCCTAATTATTTTGGCCCCAATCATTCTTCTTGGCTTGTATGACATGTATATTAGTATTAACCCTGTGGTAAGAAATTTTCCAGTTTTAGGACATGGCCGTTTCTTAATGGAAGAACTTCGCCCCAAAATCTACCAGTATTTTGTAGAGTCTGATACCAATGGAACTCCAATTAATCGAATAAGTAGAAGTGTCGTTTATCAACGCGCACAAAAAGACTTAGATAGTGCTCCATTTGGAACACAATTAGATATTTATGCTGAAGGATATGAATGGATGAATCACTGTATCCATTCTTTAAATCCTCAGGATTTAGATCAAGACCCTAGAGTTACTATTGGGAATCATCAATGCAAGCAACCATACAGCGCTAGTGTGTTGAATGTTTCAGCTATGAGTTTTGGTTCCTTAAGTGCTAATGCTATTGAAGCCTTAAATGGCGGTGCAAAAATTGGTCATTTTGCGCATAATACCGGTGAAGGAGGAATTAGCCCTTATCATTTAAATCCTGGGGGAGATCTTATTTGGCAGGTAGGAACGGGGTATTTTGGTTGTAGAGATAAAGAAGGGAATTTCGACGGAGATTTGTTCCGAAAAAATGCCTTAAGACCAGAAGTTAAAATGATTGAACTGAAGCTTTCACAAGGAGCTAAACCCGGTCATGGAGGAATCTTACCTGGCAAAAAAGTAACAAAAGAAATAGCCGCAATTAGAAACGTGGAAGTTGGAAAAACTGTTTATTCTCCGCCTTATCATAGGGCTTTTAAAGAATTTGAAGGATTAATTCAATTTGTTCAAAAGCTAAGAGAGTTATCCGATGGAAAACCTGTAGGATTTAAGCTATGTATAGGAAGTAAAGAGGAATTTCATGCCCTTTGCAAGACCATGATTCGTTTAGACATTTATCCCGATTTTATTGCCATAGATGGTGGCGAAGGGGGGACCGGTGCTGCACCATTAGAATTCACCAATTCAGTGGGAATGCCTTACAAGGACGGCTTGACATTTGCCAGTAATTGTTTGGTGGGTTATAATATTAAAAAGCACATCAAAATTATAGCAGCTGGTAAAATAACAACCGCCTTCCATATTATTAAAACCATAGCACTAGGAGCGGATGTATGTTATTCTGCTCGTGCTATGATGCTGGCATTAGGATGTATTCAAGCTTTAGAATGCAATAACAACTCTTGTCCAACAGGTATAACCACCCAAAACAATAGTTTAATGCAAGGTCTTGTCGTAAAAGAAAAGAAAAAACATGTAGCCAACTACCATCATGAAACCATCGAATCATTAGTAGAACTCTTAGCTGCTGCCGGTTTAAAACATACTGATGAGATTACTAGAAAGCACATCAATAGAAGGGTTACCATGACAGAATATAAACACTTTGAAGATATCTATGGTAAAGTGAAAGTTGGTGAATACCTATATGGTAAAGACGAACACGACTAGTGTTTAGAGATTGGCTACATTTTGCCAAGCACCTCCATTCATTACGTCAATCCCCTTGCCTTTTAAAATAGTAGCTGCTTGACCACTTCTTGCTCCTGAACGGCAACAGACAATGATCGGTTTTTTCATCGCTTTTATCTTTCCTGCTTCAGTGGATATTCGGTCAAGTGGAATGTTTTTAGCATTCTTTCCATGTCCTGATTGAAATTCTCCCTTGGTTCGCACATCAATAATTACAGCCCCTCTCTCTGCAAAAGATTTTAACTCATCCGCATCTGGCATTCCTAAAAACTTTTTAATCCATTTTCCTATCATAATTCATTGTTTTTAGAACTGCGAAGCTATGCGCTCTTGGTTCATTCTTTTGTGACTTTCAGCACTCACTTTGCCAATCAAAAACCCTTTACAACCAATTATTTTCTTTATACCAATCAATAGCTTGTTCCACCCCATCTTTGATAGAAACCGTCTGTACAAAGCCAAAGTCACTTTTGGCTTTATTCACCTTACATATCCAAGCACTTTCGACCCCTTCTTTTGCCTTTTCTACATCAAATGTTGGCGCCTTGCCACTTAGCTTCCCGAAAAATCCAGCAATAGCTCCTGCTGAGCGAATAACAAAATGGGGTAAGTGCAGATACAGCGGTTTGTTACCTAATTTATTTGCACAAATCTCCCCAAGTTCTTTCCATGAAATGACTTCTTCCGAACTCATATAATAAGCTTCCCCAGCAGTATTACTTGATAACGCCATTTGATAGAATCCTTCTGTTAAGTCTTTTACATTTACGATACCCACATACTTGTCTTCGGAGCCCACTAAAGGCACCAAGCCTTGATTTACTGTTTTGATAAATTCAAACAATTCTACTTCTCTTTCTCCACTTATTACGGAAGGTCGCGCAATTGTAATAGGAAGTCGATTATAATACTGAGCGCATAGTTGCTCTTGCTCTACTTTTGCTTTGCCATATAAAGAAATCGCATTAAATCCACCGGTTTCATCAATAGGAGTTTCTTTAGTGCAAGGGCCACCTACAGCTAAACTACTAGTAACTACAATCTTCTTTAAACCCTCCTTATGTGGTAGGGCAGCTTCTAATAAATTTTTCGTCAGCTCTACATTACCATAATAGTAATCCTCATAGCTCAATGCGGCTACTACTCCCGCCAGATGAAAAATGTAATCCACATTTTCAAACACCTTAGACATAGCGTCAATATCCTTCAAACCGCAAGTATGAATGTGTATGTTTTTGCCATTAAGCCATTTTAAATTGCTTGATTCACGCACAATACAATGAACTTCGGTATTCTCCAATAGGAGTCTATCCACTAGATGACTTCCTAAGAAACCATTTCCTCCTGTTAGTACTATTTTAAGCTTGTCGGACATATTCTGTGTGTAAGTTGAATGGCAATAATAAGAAAAAAGTAACTTCGCTTGAAATTTAAACTAGTAATAATGCAGATTTTAGATAAATGCAGAGCTTTTAATCGATCAGAAGAAGTAAAAGAGCAAGGAATCTACCCTTATTTTCGAGAAATACAAGATAGTGAAGGACCAGTGGTTACCATGGAAGGTAAGAAAGTAGTAATGGCAGGTTCAAACAACTACCTTGGATTAACCACTCATCCGCATGTTAAAGAAGCCGCAATTAAGGCTATTGAAAAATATGGAACATCTTGTTCTGGTTCCCGTTTCCTAACAGGGACCATCGATTTACACGTTGAAATGGAAGATAAGATTGCCAAATTTATGGGCAAAGAATCAGCTTTACTTTTTAGCACGGGTTTTCAAGCAGGGCAAGGTGTAATAACTCCATTAGTTGGAAGAGGAGAACATATTCTTTCAGATAGAGATAATCATGCAAGTATTGTAGCGGGAAATATGATTGCGTCCAGCTTAAACATCAATGTGCTTAGATATCGACACAATGATATGGAAGACCTTGAAAAGAGACTTTCCAAGCTTCCTTTAGAAGATGGGAAATTGATTGCGACCGATGGGGTTTTCAGCACCTTTGGGTCAATTGTTTCACTAGACCAGTTGACTGCATTAGGGAAAAAATATAATGCAAATGTAGTGGTAGATGATGCTCATGCTTTTGGTGTTATCGGCCCTGGTGGTAGAGGAACCGCTCATCATTTTGGCGTGCAAGATGATGCAGACTTGATACTTAGCACCTTCAGCAAAACCTTAGCCTCAATTGGTGGTTTTGTGGTAGGCGAAGAAAAGGTAATCAACTATTTAAGACATAAATCATCTGCTTTAATTTTTAGTGCATCGCCCTCACCTGCCTCAGTGGCAAGTGCTTTAGCTGCGCTTGAAGTATTGAAAGCTAATCCGGATTTACCTAAAAAAGTTTGTGCCAATACAGAGTTTGTTAGACGAGGATTAAAAGACTCAGGCTTTCAAGTGGTGGATGGCGAAACTGCCATTGTTCCTGTTATTATTGGGGATGATGAAAAGACTTTTAAAATTTGGAGAATGCTTTATGATGAAGGTGTTTTTGTAAACGCTTTTATTTCACCGGCAATACCTCCTGGCATGCAAATGTTACGTACAAGTTACATGGCAACTCATGAGCCAGAGCATCTAGAATACATCGTTAGTACATTTAAAAAAATAGGTAAAAAAATAGGCCTTATTTAGTCAGTTTCATTATCCAAACACCAAACCAAGCCATGAAACATAGAAATTATCATTATTTTTTCGAAGATAATATTCATGATTCAAAAGATAGCATTACCATAGAAGGTAAGGGCACTTTGAACTATAAAACTATTCAAATAGATTGTCTCGACCGTTTTGATGGCCGATTAGCACTTTTTGCATTTCCTATTAAGTACTTGCATTCTGCAGATAAACTCTTTCAACTTTTCGGATTAAAAGGCGATTTAGATTACTTTTTTGGTGAATGTAAAGAAGTCATCTCTGTTCCAGAAAAACATCAAGATGATAAAGGAACGGAAGGTAAACTGAATTTTCAAATATACTTTCACGATGTGCCTGCTTCATTGGAGTCAATAAACGACAACGCTATAGTTGTATTAGCTTTAGATGTTGAAGAAGATAAAAAAGATGCAGAAGGTTTGTGTCCCTATAAGTTGGCCGGTTATGTGCATGCAAATGAATTTGAATTTACCGATGGATTAGAAGGAGAAGAACGACATAAAGGATATTATTATAACTTACTTCGAATTAGTGAAGGCCTTAGAAATGGTCAAAAAATATATAGACGTACGGGAGTATTTTCTACCATGTTTACCATCTTGTTAGACTTAGTTAATCAAAATAACGTTCACTTTGTCTATGCGGCAATGGGTAAAGCAAACGAAAGAATTAATCGTGCGTTAAAAAAATTAGCAGAACATTACAATAAGAAATGGGATATTTGGCCTGTTACCAACAACTCACACCTTTCTTTATTTTATGGTCGCACCAAGTATCGCAAACAATTAGTAGATATTACACATGATAAAGTTCGGCTAGAAGAATTGTTCGACATGAGTCAAGCCCATCGAGGGAATTACATGTTCAATCAATATCCTAGTTTTGAAGAATTCTATCATTTCTATGAACGAATCGTGAATTATTCAAAAACTTCAGGCGCTTACATGTTGGCTGATGAAAATGGCAAAATGAAAGCGGCTTGTGTTGCGGTTAATTGGGGAGATTATTTTTCTTTCATGCTAGACAATCCTAAAGGGATTTTTAAAGTCCTAGCAAGCTTAAAACTAACTGACAAATTGTTGTTTACTTGGATGACGGTTGGAGACCAAGAAACCGTCGATAAATTGTATCGAGGTATTGCTCAAAAGTATTACAAAGAGCAAGATGTGAAATTAGGTTTGTACAACTCATATGCTGGAGATCCTTTTATCAAGATAAAGAACAGTATAATCAATGACCCTTTCAATTACTTTGTAATTTACGACAGACCAGAATTGTATGAGCAATTTAAAGAGACTTCAAAAGACAAAGATGGAAACGTCAGAATTTTTATTGATACACCTATATTCTAAGGCTTAGTTTTCAATCAATTCCTTAACTGATATTATTTCCCAAAGCGGAAGTACTTTTATCTTTCTATTCTGAGGTAAATTATTGCTTTCAATGATTTCAAAAGCTTTACTTAAATCGCTACCCATTTTAAAGTTTACCAGCATATTTGTGGTCTTTAATCCTTCAGAAAGTGGAATAGTAAAGTCATCCCAATGTATAGGAACTAATACTTCCGGATTGACTGCATCTATAACATGAGTTTGATAGCCTTGATTATAATCGCCGTCCATTAACTCTAAGCCTGCAATAGATAAGAAACTAATATCAGCGTCAAAGTCTTCTACTGTATTTACTTTAAATCCAGCGCTTCCATTAATGGCAATTTTATGATTACCATGTTCTAATAGTATCATATAGCTGATTCCTTCTTTGTAATCAAAGATAGATGCAGGTGTAATTAAAGGTTCTTCAATATCCTGATTCAATAACAAATCTCTTTGTTTTTTGTCAGGGTATTGCCAATGATTAGAAGTTAAAAAAGTTAGAGTAAAAGCCCCAATATTAAAAGGCTCATTCAATATAGGAATACTCATACTTTCTTCTTGAAGTCCGTAGCCTCGACCGATATTAATAGTAGAGGAAGAACCTATCAATTGAGCATTCATCAGATCTGCTACAAGCGCGGCATCCATGGCATGATCGAAGTGAGAATGAAGAGGAATAACTGCATCCAAAGTTTCTAAGCCAGCGTTGTGCAAATTCTCTTTTACCCGTTTAATGTCCGGTTCAACTTCACCAAAAAGTATGGTAAATGCATTGGGGCGAGTAAAAAACCCATCAGTCATTATACTTGTTTCACCATCGCTAAATACAAGGTTCGTATTACCTAAAAACTGAACAGTAAGTCCGTCCAAGTAAGAATCTTCTTTATGGTCAACTTTGTATTCAGATAAAGCATCAGGAGCAGGCCTTACATTCCAAAGTATAGATAGCCCTACCAAAATAATTCCAAGAATTAGGATACTTATTAAAAGGACTTTTTTCATGGACAATGGTTTACTTCTTACCTAAATAAGCAATGCACTTCAATTCTATGGCAATTGGGGTAGGTAAGCTTTTAATCTCGCAGGTCGTTCTACAAGGTTGATTATCCTTGAAGTACTCTGCATAAATTCTATTGTAGGTATGGAAATCTCGTTTCATATCTGTTAAGAAGACAGTAACATCAACCAAATCCATCCAATCAGCCTCACTAGCTTCCAAAACGGCTTTGACATTCTGAAAAACCGAATGACATTGCGCTTCAAAATCGAAGGATACAAAATTTCCGTTCTTGTCCGTTTCGAGACCAGGAACTCCAGTGTGATCGCCTTCAGTTGAACGAGGTCCAATTCCGGAAAGAAAAAGTAAATCTCCCGCCTTGCGAGCGTGTGGATAGGAACCTACTGGTTTGGGTGCTTTATTCGTGTTAATCTTCATAGATACAAATGTAAAAAAAAAGTCCGAGTACATACTCGGACTTTTTAATTGTGTAATTATTGATTATTAATTCGATGGCGCCATCATTAAAGGTTGTTTAATTGGCATTGTTTCCTCTTCTGGAACGGCGTTTACTTTTCCCGAAATGTAAAGAATTTTAGAAGTCTCTGTGGCATTTGAGGTAATTGTGATTGACTTGTTAAAAGATCCAATTCTTCTTGCTGTATTGTAGGTCACTAAAATTTTCCCTTCTTCACCAGGTAAGATAGGATCTTTAGGCCAAGAAGGTGTGGTACATCCACAAGATGCTTTCACATTACTCAAAACTAAAGCTTCCGTACCTGTATTCGTAAACATAAACTCGTGATTGACTTTTGGACCTTCGTCTAATTCTCCGAAATTAAATTTTTCTTCAGCAAAAGACATTTCCGCATTGCCTTGCGCGAAAGCTACATTGCTTAAATTAAGGCCTAAGAATAAAAGTAAAAATAAGTGCTTCATAGTATTTTGATTTATGACTTAAAAGTAAGGAATAAAATTGAAACCATACAAATCATTAACATGCATTTAACGCTTAGATTCGCCTCGCAATTTGTATATTTGCAGTTCCAAATACAAAACAATCAAAGCAATTAATATGTCCACAAAAACCAAAAACACTAAAGGGAATATCGAACAAGACTACATAAAAATAGTGTTGGAGGACTACCGATTGGCTGTTGTAAGTCGAGAGGCTAGCTTAATGGGAAGGAAAGAAGTCCTTACCGGGAAAGCCAAGTTTGGAATATTTGGGGACGGTAAAGAGTTGGCTCAAGTTGCTATGTCAAAGAATTTTGACAAAGGTGATTTTCGCTCGGGTTACTATAGAGATCAAACCTTAATGCTTGCTAAAGAACTGATTACAGTTCAACAGTTTTATGCTCAGTTATATGCAGATTCTCAGCCAGGTGCAGACCCAAGTAGTAATGGTCGGCAAATGAATGGTCACTTCGCTTCTCCTTTGATTGATAAGGATGGAGAATGGTTGGAGTTAAAAAATCGATACAACACTGCTGCAGATGTCTCATGTACTGCCGGTCAAATGCCTCGAGCAATTGGTTTAGCTTTAGCATCAAAATTCTATAGAAATAACGAAGAGTTACAGGGTGACAATCCTTTTTCAAATGGGGGCAACGAAGTTTGTTTTGCAACTATTGGAGACGCAAGCACTTCTGAAGGTCACTTCTGGGAAAGTATCAATGCAGCTTGTGTATTAAAGATTCCATTGGCATTCACTGTTTTTGATGATGGATATGGTATTTCCGTTCCTAAAAAGTATCAAACAACCAAAGAAAACATTTCTGAAGTCCTAGAAGGGTTTCGCATAGATGACAATGGAAATGGGATGTATATTTTTAAAGCGAAAGCTTATGATTATGCAGAATTGTGCGCGGTATATGAAGAAGGAATTAAACTGGTTCGAGAAAAGCAAATTCCAGCTTTGTTTCATATTACTGAAGTAACCCAACCTCAAGGTCACAGTACCTCAGGTTCGCATGAGAGGTACAAATCAAAGGAACGATTACAATGGGAAGTAGACTTCGATTGTTTAAAGAAAATGCGGGAGTGGATTGAAGATAATAAATTAGCTAGTAACGCTGAGTTAGAGCAAATAGAAAAAGAAGCGAAGCAGCATGTTTTAGAAAGTAAGAAGACTGCATGGAGTGAGTTTAATAAACCTATTAAATCGAAAATTGCCGAATTGCAAACGCTTATTTCAAAGCTGGAGCAAGCCTCTCCTTTAAAAGATAAAATTGCGGTAGTTGCAAAAGATTTGAAGTCTGCATACAACCCGGTAAACAAGGACTTGGTAGAAAGCGCAAAACGTATACTTAGAATAATTGGAAGGGAAACCCATGATGCAAAAAAGGAATTGAGTAACTGGCTACATCATTTTGAAGCGGAAGCAAGAGTGACGTTCAATACTCACCTTCACAGTGAAACTCCTTATGCTGCTTTAAAAGTAAAAGAAGTGAGTGCAAAATTTTCTTCTACTAGTGAAGAAAAAAATGGTTTTGAAATTCTTAATACCGCATTTGATCTTATGCTAAAAAGAGATCCTCGTGTAATTGCATTTGGTGAAGATGTAGGTAAAATTGGGGATGTTAATCAGGGATTTGCTGGACTACAAGAAAAACATGGGATTCATCGTGTTTTTGATACTGGAATACGTGAGTTAACGATTGTTGGGCAAGCCATAGGTATGGCCATGAGAGGCTTAAGACCTATCGCTGAAATCCAATATTTAGACTATTTGATATACGGGCTACAACCACTAAGCGATGACGTAGCTTCATTAACATACAGAACTAACGGGATACAACGTTGCCCTTTAATTATTCGAAGTAGAGGACATCGCCTAGAAGGCATCTGGCATACAGGTTCTCCGATGGGAATGATCATTAACTCACTTCGAGGTATGAACATTCTTGTTCCTAGAAATATGACACAAGCAGCAGGTTTTTATAACACTATGTTGAAGAGTGATGAACCTGCACTTATCATTGAGTGCTTGAATGGCTATCGTTTGAAAGAAACTATGCCGGATAATCTTGAAGAATTTTGTTTGCCACTTGGCGTTCCAGAAACCTTACAAGTAGGAAATGACCTTACGCTTGTTACCTATGGTTCTTGTGTTAGAATTGCAGATAAAGCTATATTGCAACTAGAAGAACAAGGTATTAGTGTAGAGCTTATAGATATTCAAAGTCTTTTACCTTTTGACGTTCATCATCATCTCGTAAAATCAGTGAAGAAAACTAATCGAGTAGTTTTCTTTGATGAAGATGTTCCTGGTGGAGCAAGTGCATACATGATGCAAAAGGTTTTAGAAGAGCAACAAGGGTATAAATATTTAGATGCTGCACCTGTTACGATAACAGCTAAGGCTCATCGAGGTGCTTATGGTACGGATGGCGATTACTTTAGCAAGCCAAATGCAGAAGATGTTTTTGAAGCAGTCTATATGATGATGCATGAAAGCAATCCTGCCAAATTTCCTATTTTATACTAGGCTTACTTTTTCTCTTTTAGTTTATGTTCTGCATGTTCTATTCCTAGCTCAATAAAATAGTGGAGCTGTTCCTCTTTTTCAAAAGCAGATGCGTTCACAGAAATAAATTATTTCCTGGCTTTGCCAGTGAATTTCATTTCACTCACCCCATCCTGAGATAATAACTCAGCTTCTTTTGAAGCTATTCCTCGAACCATGAGTTGATCTTTCATAACTCCAACAGTTATTTTTCCATCTAATAAAAAGGTCAATCCACTGAACATTTTCTTTTCATTAAATCTTGGATGTGCGCCTAAATAAACACGGGTTCGATTTGCCAACTCATCGTTAAATGCCATAGTTGTTAGTATCCTTGAAGATAAAAAATCTCCATGATTAAGCTTAACTTTGAATTAATGACTTCAAATTTTGAGAATAAAACCATCGTTATTTCGGGAATTGCACGTGGTATTGGGAAAGCTTTAGCCTTACAAGCAGTAAAGCTAAACATGAATGTTGCCGGAGTTGATATTCGAGAAGAAGCGCTGGAAGAATTAAGGGTGCAGTTAGCTAGCAATAACTGCAAGCATTATCTTCAAGTAGTCGATATTAGAGATGCTGAAGCCTGTGAAGCATTCATTAATGCATGTAAAACTCAGCTAGGTCAGATTGATATGTTAATTAACAACGCGGGAATCACATTCATCGCTCCAGAAAAAGAGACTAGTATATCAGCTACCAAAAATTTAATGGACATTAACTTTATGGGAACCGTTCATTTAAGCCACTTTGCTCTACCAGAAATCATACGCAATCATGGCACACTAGCAAGTGTATCAAGCGTAGCTGGGTATAGTCCTTTATTATATAGAACTGCCTATGCGGCTAGCAAACATGCTGTATGGGGCTATTTAGGAAGCTTAAGAGCTGAATTACGTATGGAGCAGGTTCAAGTGCTTACAATCTGCCCTAGTTTTGTGAATACAGAATTACAAGAAAGCCAGCAAAAATATTTTAAAAACTCCACACAAGAAGCTCTTACCCCAAGTATGGTTGCTTCTCAAATTTTTCAAGCCATTGAGAATAGAAAAGACCTTGTTCTTATAGGAAAGACAGCGAAGAGAGTATTCTGGTTAAATAGATGGTTTCCCAAACTTTATGAGAAAATCATGATCAAAAAGACGAAAATTTAGAAAGACGAGACTACTAGAAACACCAAGAGCTCCTTGCGGAGCTCATGGACAGCTTATCTGAGTAATAACGACAAAACTTACGACTTTTTTGAAAATTACTCAGGAGCTTGTTCTGGGGTAGATGCAACAACATTACCTGTAATTTTTACAGTTTTCAGTGGTGCACCCGCATTAGATGTTACAGTAATTGACTTTGTAAATTTACCAAGTCTATTCGTATCATATTTTACTTTTATTTTTGCAGTTTCACCAGGCAATACCGGCTCAGTTGGACACTTAGGCACGGTACAACCGCAAGATCCTTTACAACTTGAGATAATCAATGGCTCATTTCCATTATTAGTGAAAATAAATTCACGGTTCCCATCAGAACCTTTTGAAATAGTGCCATAGTCAACAGTTTCTTCAACAAACTCAATTTGAGCTCCCCCTTCCACCGCTAAATTTAAACCACCATCTTGTGCGACCGCACTTAAACCAATAAATGCAAATAAAACGAATAATAAACTCTTCATAAATGTATATTTTTTGTTCGAAACAAAAGTATTCTATTTCTACACCAATTAAATATTGTGCAAATATAGTTAACAGAAGATTAACATAAGAGTTCTAAGATAAAAAACTTTGGAAACTTTAACATTGAAATTTGTTTCCTAAGTGTTTTCGACTTATTTTTGCACTCAATTTATGACTCAAGAACAACAAATATTAGTCAAAGCTAAAGAACTTTTCTTTAAACTTGGTGTTCGTTCAATAACAATGGACGACATTTCAAGAGAGTTAGGGATTTCGAAAAAAACACTTTACCAATATGTAGATAATAAGTCTGACCTAGTTCAGAAGACTTTGCAGCTTCACTTTTCACAGGAAAAGATAGTCATTGGAACGGCAATTACAGATGCTGAAAATGCGATTGATGAAATCATCCGCATTGTTAGAGAAAGCTTGAAACAGTTTCGATCTATGCACCCTTCTTCTATCTACGATATTAAAAAATACTACCCAGAAGCTTGGACGATAATAGATCAATTCAAAACAGAATTTATTTACAGCTGTATAAAAGCGAATATATCAAAAGGTAAAGAAGACGGCATGTACCGGATGGGAATTGATGAAGATGTAATTACAAAACTATACATCAACTCAATTGATTATTTAGTTAACCCGTATAATTTCCCTCCTTCGGATTACAATTTCTCCGACTTATATAAAGAGTTTATTGCTTACCACCTCCATGGTATTTCAACTGAAAAAGGCCATAAATATTTAAAAAACATACAATTAGAAGAAAATGAATAAATTAAGAACTATCCTTTCATTGTTCTTGCTGCCTGTAGCTCTTTTTGCGCAAGATAATTTGTCGCTTGAAGAAGCTATCGAGTTTGGGTTAGAGAACAACAATGATTTAAAGAATGCCAAAGTAAACGCTGAGATTCGAAAAGAATATGCTTTTGAAATAATGACAGAAGGATTTCCGCAAATTAATGTAAACTTGGACTATGCCTTTGCTTTCGAGCAACAAGTAAGTATTATTCCGGCAGGAGTGTTTGGCCCTACTGAGCAAGAATTCATTTTTGCTCAACCACAGACGGCAAACTTAACCGCAGATGTATCGCAACTTGTTTTTGACGCTAGATACATTTATGGTTTAAAGGCAAGAAACGCTTTAATTGCTTCCGCTGATTACGAGGTTGAACAACAAAGAATAAATACTACAGAAAGTATTATAAAAGCCTATTACGGAGCACTAATTAGCCAAGAAGCTTATTCCCTTTTAAGTCAAAACGAAGCTACTCTTAGACAAATCCTTAATGAAACAAGCGCAACCTATAAGGAAGGATTAATTGATGAGTTAAGTGTTAACCGATTAGAGTTAAACATGTCAAATTTGTTAACACAAATTGAAAAGCAGCGAAATCAATGGGAAAATGCACTTCTAAATTTAAAGTATGTTATTGGTATGCCCAATGATTCGACCATCATTCTAGACGAAGAATTCATTACCATGATGGAAAACTTTAGCTATGAGGTAAGTGCCCAAGCTGATCCAGAAAACCGTATTGAAACTAAGCTACTTGCCAATCAAGCAGCTCTTAGAAAGTATGATATTAAACAAGCTAGATCAAGTTATTTCCCAAGCTTGTATGCCTATGCCCTATACGGGACTTTAGCTCAAAGAGAAACTTTCAATTTTTTCGATTCAAACCTGAGATGGTATGACTTTGGAACCGTTGGTTTTAAACTAAAAATCCCTGTATTTGACGGATTAAAAGCGAAATCGCAAGTTCAACAACGTAAGCTGGAACTTCAAATAATTGAAAACAATCAAGCTAATATCAAGGAAGTAATTGACCTACAAGTATCTAATTCGCAAAACAACATGGCAAATGCCATTAGCGAATATAATAATCAAGTTGAAAATTTAGCTTTGGCAGACAAGATCTTGAATAAAACTATTATCATGTTCAATGAAGGAGTTGGAAGTAGTTTCGAGCTTTCTCAAGCCCAACAAGAATACACCAACACAATGATTAATTACACCCAATCCTTATACAATTTATTAATTGCAAAACTTGACGTAAACAAAGCCTTAGGTTCTTTATAAAAAAACAACAATGAAAAGTAGCATCAAATTATTATTAGTCGGATTAATGTTATTCTCTGCTTGCGGAGAAAATTCCACTTTGGGAGAATTAAAAAGCCAAAAAAGCAAAGTGGAAGCTGAAATCAAAACAATGGAAGCCAAGCTGAATGCTTTAGAAGTAAGCATCGAGGAACTAGACAGCACCTCAAAAGAGGAGAAATTAGAGCTAGTTACAGTTATTGACTTAGCTAAAGGTGAATTCAACAATTACATAGAAGCTCAAGGAAAAACATATACAGAAAACAACGTAATGGTGACTACTGATATGGGTGGTTTAGTAACTCGTGTTCTTGTTAATGAGGGGCAATATGTTTCAAAGGGTAAAACATTAATCCAATTAGACAACAGCGTAATTCTTAGTCAACTAGCTGAATTAGAAACAAACATCACCTTAGCTAAAGATGTTTTTGACAAAAGACAACGACTTTGGGATCAAAAAATTGGTTCTGAAATTGAGTATTTACAAGCTAAAAACAACTATGAATCACTTAATGACAAGAAAGGTTCTATAAATACCCAGTTAAGTAAAACTTCTATTCAAGCACCTATTAGTGGGTATATTGAATCGATTAGTTTAAAGCTTGGAGAAATGGCTTCACCTGGAATGCCTGCTTGCCAGGTAGTGAATAACTCTAAAATGGAAGTTCGAATAGATTTGCCAGAAGTCTATTTAGGCAAAGTGAAAAAGGGAGATATTATTCTAGTTGATCTACCAGCCCTAGGAATTGAAAAAAGCGCCAAAGTTACTTCTGTTGGTCAAATAGTAAGTACTTACAATCGTGCATTTCAAATTATAGCTGCGATAGAAAATAGTAAAGGAGAAATCAAGCCGAATATGTTGGTTAAAGCAAAATTTACGAATGAGTCGGTAAAAGATGCCATCACAATACCGACGAGTCTTCTGCAAGAATCTTCTAAAGGTTACTTCGTCTACACGGCTACCATTGATACACTAAGCATGGAAACTATCGCAGTTAAGAAAGTAATTGAAGTTGGAGAAAGCTATGGTGGAAACATACTAGTTACTTCCGGTTTAGGTGCAGAAGATGTGATCATTAATGAAGGTTTCCGAAACGTATTGGATGGACAATTTATCCATATCCAAAAATAATTTATTGAACGAATAAGCTGATTGCAATGAGTCAAGATAAAAAATCAAATCAAATAACACGTGAATTCTTCTTGTCAACCTTATCGGTTGATAATAGAACAAGCGTAGTAATTTTGATGTTCCTTATATTAATTACGGGTATTGGAGCATACAATTCTATGCCTCGTGAAAATTTTCCAGAGATTAACGTACCAACTATTTACGTTGGTGTGGCATATCCAGGTAATTCACCTGAGGATATGGAAAACCTAATTACAAGGCACATCGAAAAAGAGATTAACACTATAACAGATGTTACTTCCATTTCATCTACAGCAATTCAAGATTACTCAACTACCATTGTTAAGTTTGATTTTGATGTAGATGTAAGTGAAGCGCTCCTTGATGTTAAGGACGCTGTAGATAAAGCGCAAAGCGAATTGCCTTCTGATATGGACCAGGAGCCTAATGTATTTGAATTAGATTTTGCTTCGATTCCATTTATTAATATCAATCTAAGTGGCGACAACTATTCTCTTGAACAGTTAAAAGAGTATGCGGAATACCTTGAAGATGAAATAGAGAATTTATCGCAAGTATCCAAAGTTGAAATACGAGGAAGCCTAGACAAGGAAGTTAGTATATCTGTAGATAATGCTAAAATGGAAGCTGCTAAAGTTAGTTTTAAGGATATCGAAGATGCCATAAACTATGAAAATATGACAATTTCGGCGGGAGATCTTCTAGTAGGAGATAATCGAAGAACCGTTCGTATTGTTGGTGAATTCGGTGATGTCAGTCAAATCAAAGATATCATTGTTAAAAGTGAATTTCAAAAACCCGTATTTCTAAAAGATATAGCAACAATAAGCTTTAAAGCTAAAGAGACAGATAGTTACGCAAGAATTGGTGGTAAACCAGTGGTTTCTTTAGATGTAATGAAGCGAAGTGGTGAAAACTTAATCGTGGCAGTTGATAAAATCAATGCTATCATTGCTAAAGCTAAAAAAGATAAGTTTGAAGACGATCTGACAGTAACGATTACAAACGATACTTCATTGCAAACAAAATTGCAAGTAGCAAATTTAGAAAACAGCATCATCTCAGGTATAATTCTAGTCGTACTCGTGCTTTTATTTTTCTTAGGCTTAAGAAATGCCCTCTTCGTAGGAATAGCAATTCCAATGAGTATGGTAATGGGTTTTTTAATCCTAAACTTGATGGGAGTTACCCTGAATATCATGGTACTATTCTCGTTAGTCCTCGCCTTAGGAATGTTGGTGGATAATGGAATTGTAGTTGTTGAAAATATTTACCGTTTATTGCAAGAAGGAAAAGATATTCTAACAGCCTCTAAAGAAGGTGTGGGTGAAGTTGCAGTTCCTATTATTGCTTCTACGGCTACTACTCTAGCTGCGTTTTTTCCATTAATATTTTGGAAAGACATCATGGGTGAATTTATGAAGTACTTACCTATCACTTTAATGATAGTATTAAGTAGTTCATTATTTGTAGCCTTGGTTATTAATCCTGTTTTGACTTCTTTCTTCATGAAGCTGGATGAAGAAGTCAAAACTAAGAAGAAAATGAAACCTCTTTCATTTTGGTTGCTCAATGGTATTCCTTTAGTTCTAGGTCTTGTATTGATAGTTGTAGGACTGAATAAATCAATTACTCCAGCAGTTGTAATTGGGAACATCATGTTTGGTGTTGTATTAATCTTTTTGATTAATAAGTATTTCCTTTCACCTGCAGCAAAATATTTTCAAGAAAGAATTCTTCCCTGGGTTGAGGGTAAATATGAACGTTTTGTACATTGGGCTTTAACTGGAAGTATGCCAATCATACTATTTATCAGTATGTTTTTTATGCTTGTAGGTTCGGCGATGTTCTTTGATGCAAGACAGCCAGAAGTGGTTTTCTTCCCAGAAGGGCAACCTAACTATGTCAACGTATTCGTAGAATTTCCTACAGGAACCGATATAGAATACACCAATAAAAAGGTTCGGATAGTTGAGCAAGATGTGATTGCCGCAATGGAGCAATATGGTATTGGAACTGGATTGAATGTTGAATCTGTCCTAACTAATGTAGGAGAAGGAACATCTGATCCAAATTCTGGTCAGGCCGGGGAGAACCAAGGTAAAACCCCAAACAAAGCCAAGTTGACCATTTCTTTTGTTCAATATGAAAACAGAACGGAAGTGACTCATGTGGATGGGGAGACAGAACGATTCAATACAACTAAAGCGATGAATGAAATTCGTGATGTAGTAGGGCAAATACCTGGTGCAGTTGTTTCGGTTTCAAAAGACCCTAATGGTCCTCCAGTAGGCCCACCAATTAATATAGCTATTAGCGGTGAAGAGTTTGAAGAGTTGTTTAAAGTTCACGATGAAGTTCGAACACTCATTAACAATGCGATGCTTAAAGGTGAAGTTGAAGGTATTGAAAAATTAAAATCAAATTTAGATTTAGGCAAACCAGAATTGTTGTTTGATATTGATCGTGCCGCTACAAGAACTTATGGTTTATCCACTGCTCAAGTAGCTAGCTCATTAAGAACTGCTTTATTTGGAAAGGAAATTTCGACTTACAATGAAGGTGATGATGACTATCCAATTATGCTTCGTTTACAAACAGATCAGCGTTATGATTTAGAGTCTTTAAAAAACATGTTAATCACGTTTAGAGATCAATCAGATGGAAAAGTGAAACAAGTTCCTATTTCGGCAATGGCCACGGTTAAATATACTTCTAGTTTAGGCTCTGTTCGAAGAGTTGATTTAGACCGGGTGGTTACACTTTACTCTAATTTGGAAGAAGGCGGAAATGCAAATGAAATTATTGCAACCCTTGAAAAGCTGATAGCAGAGAACATTTCACTTAAGGATGGTTATAAAATAAACTTTACTGGAGAACAGGAAGAACAAGAGAAGTCCATGGCCTTCCTAAAAACAGCATTAATGATTGCTGTCTTCTCAATTTTCTTGATTATTGTAACTCAGTTTAATTCGGTAACCGCTCCGATCATCATTCTACTTTCGGTATTGTTTAGCTTTATTGGCGTATTCTTGGGAATCGCAGTTTTTGGAGACCAATTCGTAATTATCATGACCATGATTGGAATTATTTCCTTGGCAGGAGTTGTTGTGAATAATGCGATTGTATTGATGGATTTCACTCAATTGACCAGAGATAGAATGAAAAAAGACATGGGAATGTCGATGAAAACACGTCTGAATAGAACTGATATTACAACGGCAATTGTCGCTGCAGGTAAAACACGTCTAAGACCCGTACTATTGACGGCAATAACCACTGTTTTAGGTCTTATTCCATTAGCAGTAGGAATAAATATCGATTTTAGTGGTTTAATAACTCAGTTAGAGCCTAATTTCTACATTGGGGGTGATAATGTTATTTTCTGGGGAGCACTAAGTTGGACCGTTATTTACGGATTAACCTTTGCTACATTCTTAACATTAGTAATTGTTCCAGTAATGATTCTATTGTTTGATCGAGCAGGCAATAAGCTTGCGAACATGTTCAAATAATTATATAGAAGGAGAACCTTAGGTTCTCCTTTTTTTTGTCCTTTTCTTAGCAATTGTCCACTCTTGCATGTTGGTATCGTAATTGTATTATCCCTATAGAATCTATTAAATTTACGACAATGAAAAGTATCCATTTTTACTTGCTTGTTTTTTTGTTTTCATTTGTCTTTAGTCAAGGGTTGTTTGCAACGCTGCCTATTGTTCCAGAGGGTTATTTCCGGTCACCTGTTGATGTAAAGATCTATTTATCTGGCACCTTTGGAGAACCAAGAAGTACACACTTTCATACGGGTATTGATATTAAAACTCAAGGAGTTGAAGGAAAAAGTATTTATGCGGTTGCAGAAGGTTATATTTCTAGGGTAGCAGTTTCGCCATATGGTTATGGCAATGCGCTTTACCTTACTCATCCTAACGGAATAGTGTCCGTTTATGGGCACCTTCAGAAATTTAGCAGCGAAATTCAAGAATGGGTTAAACAGCAACAACGAATGCAAAGTGAATTTGCTATTAACATGGAATTTATGGATCCAAGTTTATTCCCTATAGACAAGGGTGATGTAATTGCTAAGTCGGGTAATTCTGGGGGCTCAGGTGGGCCACATTTACATTTTGAATTACGCGATAGTTTAGAGCATCCATTGAATCCTTTACTTTATGGATTTAAAGATTGGATTATTGATCAGGCCAAACCTAGTATTTACAATTTGTTCTTTTACAATTTGGATGAGCAAAGACAGTTTACTGCTAGTAAAAAATTGAAAACAACCTTAGTTAGTTCGGGTAACTATAAATTGAACTCAACGGTTCTAGTAAACACTCAACAGCTGGGAATAGGTGTCCATTCCGTAGATTTATTTACCGGAACGAGCAATAAGAATGGCGTCTATGAAGTAAAATTGTATGACAACGAAAATCTCAATTTCCATTATCGAGTTGACGAGTTGTCATTTGATAACACTAAGCATGTTTTTAGCCATTGTGATTATTGGCAAAAAAAGAATCACAACAATACCGTACATAAGTGCTTCGTGGAAAAAGGAAATAAACTTCCTACCTATCCCCTCTTGTTCAATCAAGGGGAAATCCTATTACTTGATGATGCAGTTCATTCTATTCGAATCGAAGTGAGTGATTTCCATGGAAACACTTCTATTGCCAACTTCAAGGTTCAATATCAAGCTGAGGGGAGCTTTTTCACTCCAAAAGAAGAAGAGTACAGCTCACTTTTTCTAGCGGGAGAGCGCAATCAATTTAGAAACGATAATGTTCGTATTAGTTTAGGTGAAAGCGTTTTGTTTGATGATTTATATTTCCAATACAAGGAACGAGCGCATAATTCCTATGGCCCATACATCGAACTTCACAATAGTCAGACTCCTGTATCTGGGTACTTTGATATTGCACTAAAATACCATGATATCGATACCAGCAAACTAGATAAATACTTGATCGCCTATTATGACTACAAGAATAGGAAAAAGTCTATTGGCGGCATGGCTAGAGAAGGATTTATTCATGGTGAAACCCGAAAATTGGGTACTTATTTTATTGATTTAGATACTATTGCGCCCAAGATTTCAGCTCTCAATATTAGTGAAGGGAAACAAATGACCTATCAAAAGAAAATCGAGTTTAGAGTTAGTGATAATTTTTCTGGCATCGAAACCTACAATGCTTTTGTGAACGGCAAGTGGGTCATTATGGCTTACGATGCTAAACGAAATCTCATGAGCTACACCATAGATGAGAACACGGTAAAGGGCGTCAATGACTTTGAATTTCTTGTGGCTGATGAAAGAGGTAACGTAAGCATGAGGCAATATAGTTTTTCCTTTTAAGCTTGGACTTTATTTTTGACTTCTTATCTTCATGCCATGGATAAAGCTAAGGCTCTTTTATACCACCTTTCTCAGTTCCTAACTGATGAGCGGAAGGAACAGCTTGACAAGGTCATAGAAGAACGTACGAGGCACTTCGCTGTTGCCTTAGAGAATTTATTCCAATCACATAATAGTAATGCAGTAATTCGGTCATGTGATTGCTTTGGTATACAAGACTGCCATGTAATAGAAACATTTAATGAATTCAAGCTTTCAAAAAATGTGAGCAAGGGAGCTAATAAATGGGTGGATGTTCATAAATATGACGATACGCAACTTGCCATTGATACTTTGCGAAAGGATGGCTATCAAATTGTGGCTACTACTCCTCATACGAATGATTGTACCCTTGAGGAATTTGATGCAAGCAAAAAATCAGTTTTCTTCTTTGGTGCAGAAAAGAAAGGTTTGAGTCAAACCGTTTTAGACCAGGCCGATGTGTTTTTAAAAATCCCTATGATTGGTCATACGGAAAGCTTAAACATTTCAGTGAGTGCAGCAATTATCCTTCAACATCTAAGTAAACAAATGCGACAAAGCCAAGTATCATGGCAACTAAACGCAGAGGAAAAAGACCAGTTAAGATTAAACTGGGTGAAAATGAGTACCAAGCGTCTACCTGATCACCTAAAGGTCTTTAGTGAAAGGTACAAGGACTAGCCTTCGTATGCTGAAAGAGCTTCTTTGATCCAATCTGGAATCAAGATTGTCTGCTTCGAGCGCATATCGAACATTATCTGAGTAGTATTCCCAGTGGCATGTATGATATCGCCATCTTTTCCTTCGCTCACTATAGCATAGCTTAATTCAAAACTCTTATTGCCAACTTTAGATGTACGCATCCACACTTGAGGGTTTGAAGCATCTAACAACAATTCTTTTTGAAAACTGGCATTTACATTTCCTATCAAAAACATCTGTTTCCTCCAATCCCAACCTGGACAAGCTTCTAACATATATCTTCCTCTAGCCGTTTCAAAATAGGTAATAAACAGTGCATTATTTACATGCCCTAATGCATCAAGATCATTCCAGCGCATTTGTAAGGGAAACTTGTATTTAAACAAAGATAAATCTGTCATTATTCACTAATTTCTATTTCGTTAAGATCATTACTTTCATCAAATTCTACGACCCCTTTTTCTTCGTATTCCGCACCATGAAAAGCTTCGTCAACATAGCTCGTTGGGATTTTAATGCTGTAACTATTCCCAGTACTTATTGTCAATATTTTAGCTGTCAACCAAGGGTTTACTACTTTCAACATTTTGTATGTAGTGCCATTATCAATTGCGAACTGGGCTAAATCAGCAATAGAATTTTCTACTACCACATTCTTGTATTGATACGGATCGTAAAAGTCTTTTTTTACGAAATCGAATCCAAATTTATCTGGGTTCTCAAAAACCATTTTATACGATAAAATTCGAAATAAGTAGCGAGATGTTTCTGAGTTAAGGTATAAATCGTAATAATTGTCTACTTGTTGTTCTTGCAATCTTTTACTTAGTTTAGCCATTCCCACATTATAACTAGCTGCAGCTAGCGTCCAAGTACCAAATCTTGCCTTGGCATCCTTTAGATACTCACAAGCCGCGGATGTTGCTTTCACATAATCGTAGCGTTCATCTACTTCATTATTAATTTCAAGCCCATACTCTAAACCTGTTGAACGTAAAAACTGCCAATAACCAGCAGCTCCTGCAGGTGAAACTACGTTTCTCAATCCACTCTCAGCTACGGCTAAATACTTAAAGTCGCCTGGTACTCCATTCTCTTCTAAAATACGTTCAATATCTTCAAAATACTTACTAGACAATTTATAATTCAACATGGTATTTGAATGCCAAAAGGTATTTACAAGAAGTTCTCTATCAAATCTTTCTCGCACTTCTTGATCATTTAGAGGTACTAGTTCATTTGCGAACAAAACTTCTCCGCTTATGCGAACAGGATGAATACGTTGAGGGGCGGTAAGACTCTCTGTAATATTATGACTTTCAGATTCTTCGCAATTGCCGAACAGGTTCATTCCAGCGATTTTAGCTCTAGGCACGGGTCTGTTTTCTTCTGTAAGACTCAATAAAGCTGTTTTAAATAATAGCAAAGTAACGAGCGTCACGAAAACTGGCATCAGCCACTTATTTAACTTTTTCATGAATTAGTTTTTCGCAATTGGAACCATGGAGCAAGCTTCACCATAAGAAATGGCTTTCACGATTGGTTTCAATTTTTGAGTTAGTTTTATATAGTTCTGTTCGTTAATCTTTATTTTTCCACTACAGCCCTTAATTACTACTCGTTTTCCTTCAAAATAATTTATATCTAGATGAGTGATTGCTTCGGAAATAAAAAGGTTAATGGCTTCATTTTTATCTACTGCAAAGATATGGGGAATCTCTAAATCAGTGAGATAAGATGCTAACAACATGTAGGCCCACATAGGGATAATAGCATCACTACTACAATGTAGATAGACCAAACTTCCCTTGAAATCACTAAAATCGTACTCTTTAAGCGTATTTCGGTAGTCCTTTTCGCGTAACAATAGACCCTGAAACAAAAAAGGCTTTAAGTCTAAGCCTTTTAAGTTATTCACGTTAATTAGTTGCAATAGGTCAATGGTTTCTATAGCTTTTATTGCTACTTTATTTTCCATTGTTTTCGTTTTACTTTAGAAAAAGTCGAAACTGTTATCCTCTACTTTCGCAGCACTTTTCAAGGCTTCAATTAGTCTTCCTTGCACACCTGCTGAAAAAGAACTAGATCTAGATTTGTAAGCGCTTAAATCAGTTGCTGCAGGAACTTCTGCTTTAGAAGTTGACTTCACTACGTAAACACCATTTTCACCTACAATTGGCCCAGAAACACTATTCAAAGGCAATCCTACCGCTGTAGCTGCCACCTTAGGCTCATTTCCAACACCAGGAAGGGTTACATTAATAAGTGATAAATCATTTGCAGTTTGAATACTTGTTCCGTTAGATGATGCAAGAGCATTTAAATCTGATCCTTGTAATTTAGCTTTTAAAAGTTCAGCTTTCTTTTGCTTTAACACTTCTGCTTCTATAATAGTTCGCACACTTTCAAGATTAGCTTGACCTTCTTCAGACTTACCATCTTGCAATGCAACTACGAAATTATCTCCAATCATAAAAGGAGCAGAAACGTCACCATTGTCTGAATTAAATGCCCATTTAATCATTTCACGTGCATTACCATCTAAACTAGGAATAGTATTCGAAATTTTAGCTACACTGGCGGCTTCTTTCACTTTATCCGAACCGGCTAAAAAGGCTTCTTTAGAACGATTGTTTCCTGAATACAAACTTGCTTCAGCAAATATCCCGTTAGTGGTCTCTTCACTAGCAAAAATAGATTTATTTAGAGTAGCCACTTTCACACCTGGAGTTGTTGTACCCCAGCTATATACTTCCACGAAGTGTGCACCAAACTGGGTATATACCATTTTAACATCACCTGGCTTCATTTCAAAGAAAATAGCCTTGTTAAACGGAAGCACCATTTCACCTGGAAGAACCCAACCTAAGTCACCGCCATTCTGCGCATTTGATGGATCCTGAGAATACTTAGCCGTTAGGCTAGATAATGGAACACCATCTTCAATTATTGAAGTTCTCAAACTATCAATACGGTTAGATGCTTCTTCTTGTGTTGTAAACCCTTCACCTGTAATAAGAAGATGTCTTACTTTTAATGAATCTGCTATTTGTTTACGGTCAATTAATTTGTACGTTACAAATTCGTCTGCATTTTTGGTAGGACCAAAGAACGAACCCACTGGCTGACTAAACATTGAATCAGCAAACAAATTTACCAATTCACCATTTTTGAAATAACTTGAATTCCATCGAGTTTCAGAACTAGCCATAATAAATAATGAATCACTTTCCGCTTCTTTCCATGATGTGAATTTGTCCTCCATCCAGTTCTGTGCATTTAGAATGTCATCTGACGATGGTGTAATTGGGTAAGCTACATACTTAATATTAACAGATGCATCTTGTTTGTATTCATTATTGTGCTCATTCATATAAGCTTTTAAATCTGAATCAGCATAGCTCACTTCAGCATCTTCTATACTTGAAAACGGCAAGTAAATAAACTCAGCATTTGCTCTAGCATTATCACTTTGGTAAAGCGCACTTGCCATCCATGTTGGCACATTCGTGCTTTGTGCTAACAACTGATTGTATTTCGTATCCGCTCTTTCCTTATAGATCGCTTTCTCGAAATTTGTCCATTGTGCACGTTTCTCTTCAGCAGTTAAACCAGAGTTTTGGTCAACCAAATCCAATGTTTCCAAATACTGCTTAAAATTAGCCGCACTATATTGTCCATCTTCTCCTTTAAAAGATGAAGTAATACTTGGATGTTGAAATTTTTCATCAAAAAGCATCGCTTTTTTCTCTGCAGTTCCTACACGAATACCTAAGTCAGCATATAATCCTTTTTTCAATTTCTCCCCAATAACTTCATTGAAGGTACTTGTGCGTAAACTTTCTTTCTGAGCATCTGTTAATTCTTGCCCTTGCAATTGATTCTTTAAGAAATTTTCATTGATAGTTAATCGATCGTCAAATTCTGCATAAGAAATCGCTTCCCCATTTACTTTTGCTACATCGGTTCCACGTACTGGACCATTTCCATTACCCCCCATATCCATAAGGATGAAAGCTAACATTGCTAGAGCAATTACGAATATCAAAATTCCACCGAGCTTCTGTCTTAATGTGCCTATTACCGCCATTTATATTTTTTTTATTTATTGTACTTCTTTAAGAGGTGCAAATATAGCGTATTCACTACATATTTATACCTCTTTTCCAAAAAAGATAATGTTTGTTCCGGAAAATCAAAGGTATAAACAAAAAGAGCGCTCAATATGAGCGCTCTTTCTTAACAGTTTAAGGTATAATTTACAACTTTCGCCCCTTAGCAACACGCAATGAAAGTTGTTCTTTTTTGATTTTTTTCAAATTAACTTGCAAGTATGCAGTTAAGGCCTGTGGGCTTACATTATAGGTTTTATTGAAATATGAGACTACAGCAAATTTGTTCTTTTTATAATCTTTCAATCGAAGATAGTATCGCCCACCTCTGTTCTTGTCCACTCCAAAAGTTAAGTAGTGGTCATCTCCTATTTCAAAGCTGATTGCCATCCGACTTCCATCAGGAAGTGCTGAAATGATTCCAGGCGTACCTTTTCTTATTACAATTTCTTCGACTTCCTTGCCATCAACCATTTTAATCTTACCAGATACTATACCTGTCTCGTTGCTTTTAAGCTGACGATTTAAGATAATAGGCTCAGAGTTGTAATACTGAATCTGCTTAATTTCATTATCAGTCCAACTATTACTATTCTTTAGGTCTTCAGTAAATGGAATCAGCGTTTTGCAGCTGCTTAGAGAAACAATTGCGACTAAAAGGAACACTAAATTTTTCATTTTTATTCATTTGGGTTTATACAATCAATAGGTGTGCCAAAAAAGCTTAATTCGATTTAATTTCTTAAATCTTCTCCCCAAAGCAGTTTTTCTCTAATTGCATTGACAAAGTTACTAGAACTAAGCCGTACAAGCTGAGCTTGAAAAGGAGCTTTTCTTAGGGTGAGCTCAAAACTTGCATCTATTGTTTTGTTTCGGCTATCTAAAGTTGTCAAAAAGCGTTTACTTCTGCCTTCAATTTTCAATTTCAACTCAACATCATCTTGAACTACCATGGGACGAACGTTAAGATTATGTGGGGCAACAGGTGTAATTACAAAATTTTTGCTGTTTGGATAAATTACGGGCCCACCACAACTTAAAGAATAACCGGTAGAACCTGTAGCGGTTGCAATGATAAGACCATCCGCCCAATAAGAGTTTAGATGTTGACCATTTAAAAAAGCGTGCACAGTAATCATAGAGGAAGTTTCTACTCGTTGCACGGTAAACTCATTCAAGGCAAAAGAAGAATTGCCAAACAACTTCTTATTGGTCTCCAATTGAATTAAGTTCCTACCATCGATCACATGTTTACCTTCAATAATAGCATTTAAAGACTCTTCTATATCGGCTATTGAAATACTAGCTAAGAATCCTAATCGTCCAAAATTGATTCCTACAACGGGAATTTCTTTTTTACCTATCCAGCTTACTATATCTAGGATTGTACCATCACCGCCTAAACTAAATACAAAATCTATGGATTTAGTAATTTCCTTTTTCTTGGTAAAAACGTCATCATCAATTTGTAGTTGATGGTCATTTATCAAATGTCTTTGAAAAGGACTGTATACCGTATAGGAAATCCCCTTTGCTTTTAAAAGCTTAAAAAAGTGAGCTACGTGTTCTGTAGCATTTGGCTTTAACTTTCGTCCGTATACGGCTATATGCATAGAGCAAAGATAAGGGAATACTTCAATTTAGCTTAGGAGAAATGAAAAGTAAGCTTACACATTCAAATAGTGCATCAATGAATCATAACGCTCTTTAAGCTGATCGATTTGTTCTGCCTGATGAAAAATATTCGTCACCATATAATTATAACGTTCAAGAGTAGCAATAATATAAGTCAAGTCCAAGGTACTAACCTTAACTGTTACTTGTATTTTATCTGAATCGTCAATAGGTGCTGTGGCAATAGATAGCACCGAAGCTTTATTAGATTCAACCAAACGCGAAATCTCGGCAAGCGAATAATCCTGTGATGGCACTTCTAGAACAAAAATTCCACCGGATTCTCGAACGAAATTAAATTCAGACAACTTAATAAGTAGACTTCGAGGAGAAATCAAACCGATGTAGCTCCCTTCTTTATTAATAACGGGAAGTACACTACTATGACTTTCAAAACCTGCTTTCATGGCATCGAACAGATGAGTATGCTCGTCCACTGCTATTTTTATTAATGGAAAAGCCAACTCGCTTATTTTTTCAACTCCTTCCGCATCTAGTAATTGTTGTTCGGAAACTACCCCAACAAGTTCCTTGCCATGCAGAACAGGTAAGTGAGCTTGTTTAAACTCCTCCATCAATTCTACAGCAAACTCTATGTTGTCTGTTATCTTCAGATAAGGTATACTTTCTTCTATGGCGTATTTTGCGATCAATCTTACTTGTTTATCTCTATTCTACTCAAAAATTGCTCCAAAAGTTGGTTAAACTTTTCTGGATGTTCCATCATAGGAGCATGTCCACATTCATCTATTACCTCTAGTTTTGCATCTGAAATAAGTTTTTCAAACTCCTCACCGACGAACAATGGAGTAATATTATCATTTTTACCCCAGATTAAATTCACGGGAATGTCAATTTTTTGTAGCTCCGTTCTTAAGTTGTGTCTCAAAGCAGATTTAGCCAATGTAATTACTCGAATCGCTTTAGCTCGATTGTTAACCGTTTCAAATACTTCATCTACTAATTCTTTTGAGGCCATAGTCGAGTCATAAAAAGTATATTCTGTTTTCTTTCGTATATAATCGTAATTCTCTTTATTCGGATATCCATCCCCTAATGAATTTTCAAACAAGCCCGAGCTACCGGTTAAGGTAATTGAGGTTACTCGATCTATATTTTGTAAAGCATATACTAAACCGATATGTCCCCCTAGCGAATTTCCTACTAGATGAACATTCCTATAATTTTTCTCTTCTAAAAGGGTTTTCACAAAGTCTACCATTCCACCTACTGTAGAATTGAGTAATGAAGAAGTATAAAGAGGGAGTTGCGGAAATAGGACAGTATAATTACTTTGGAAATGTTCAATTACTTTTTCAAAGTTGCTTAAAGCACCAAACAATCCATGCAGTAGAACGATGACGGGTCCGTTTCCAAATTCAAGGTAACGACTATCTGTACTTTTATTTTCCATATTTCTCGTGTAAACTTACAAACTAGCAAGGACAAAATGGCAAAAACCCTTGATTTTACTAGGTATTTTAAAATATATTTCAGAATATATCCACAAATTAAAAGAAAAAAGTATTTTTATAATACTCTAACAATCAGTATGTTAATAAAATAGGTCATGACCCCTCTTTAGTTAAAACACAAATTATCAACATAGGCAATTCACGGAAAGTCTTGTCAATAAAGGAATTGCACGTATTTTTGAGTTATCAAATTATTTAACCAAAATTTTAATATTATGAACAAAGGTGAATTAATCAGCAAAATCGCTGAAGATGCAGGTTTAACTAAAGTACAAGCAAGTGCTGCTTTAGAAGCAGTAACTGATGGTGTAACTGGAACTTTATCAAAAGGTGACAAGTTAACTTTAGTTGGATTCGGTACTTTCTCAGTAACTCATAGAGCTGCAAGAAAAGGAAGAAACCCTCAAACTGGTGCAGAAATTAACATTGCAGCTAAAAACGTTGTAAAGTTTAAGCCAGGTAAAGAATTATCTTCTAGAGTTTAATTAATTAAACTCTAGCACACATTAAAATCCTGCTAAAATTCGATTTTAGCAGGATTTTTTTATTTTTGTATCCTAATTAATTGAATTAAAATCTGTAGAAAATGGGAAGAGGCGATAAAAAAACAAAACGTGGTAAAATATCTCAAGGTTCTTGGGGTGTATCTAGACCAAAAAGACCTGTCATTTTAGTGGCTCCGGCTAAAAAGAAAAAAGCTAAGGCAAAAACAAAGGTTGCCGCTAAGAAGTAATAACGAAGTTTCGTTAAGGCGATAACAAATCTATAATCCAAGCATCTTTTTGGATGGCATAAGATAGGCGATCATGCATCCTATTTGGTCTTCCTTGCCAAAATTCAAAGTAACTTGGCTTTACTATATAACCACCCCAATGTTTAGGACGTTGGGGTTTTTTATTACTCTTCAATAAGCGATTAAATTCTTGCTCTAATTCTTCTTTACTATTTATGCGATGACTTTGATTAGATAGCATCGCTCCATATTGGCTTTCAATGGGTCTTGTATTAAAGTATGCTTCACTTTCTTGGTCAGAAAGCTTCTGCACTTTTCCAGTAATTCGGATTTGTCTTTGCATTTGCTCATAGAAAAACAATAAGCTTACATTGTCATTCTTAAGCATCTCCTCCCCTTTCTGACTCATATAGTTGGTAAAAAACACTAAGCCCTTGTTTGAATACTCTTTAAGCAAGACTACCCGACTACTTGGCACTCCTTTAGTATCAACCGTAGATAAGGTCATAGCATTAGCTTCAAAGCCTCCATGTTCGGCTGCTTCATGATACCATAAATCAAATTGTTTGAAAGGGTTTTTCTTTGCTTGACTTATGTGCAAAGTTGATTTGTCGTAATTAATTCTTTCGTTGTGTAAATTCTTACTGACTTTTCCCACGGGCTTAGTTTACGATAATCTTCAATTGCTTTTCGTAACTAACGGTGTCGCCTTCCAAACGGAACACCACACGAACCGCATCATATTGAGCAGGGATAAAGGGTGTAGTACTTCCGCTAAAATAAGGCCTAAACGGAATGGAAGCACTTCTACCTAATGGCATTTCTATGGTTCCCGAAACCGTTTGTGTATTTAAGCTATCTGTAAAACCTTGATTGAAAAACTCAGTTTCCATATCGCTATACAATAGGTTATTAATACCCATAGCCGTATCGATAAAATACCCCCCTCTAATACTATCTATCGATTGATCAATAGCCAAGTACAAATTAAAATCTACAATTTCTCCAGCTGCAGCAAAAATGATACTACTATCTGGTTCAACAAAATTAATAGGTTCTGTGCCCAAAGGCTTTTCTTCTTCTTGCTTATTACAAGCTACTAGAAGGACTAGTAATAAGAAAAAGCTTAAACCTATGCTTTGCTGAACGATCATTTTTTTCATGTAGACTAGAATTTATATAAAATTATGACTTTTTTTTTATTTCAAAGCAACCTTTGTATTCCTCTAGACGTATTAGAAGTAGATTAGTTAATAGTTATAGGGAAACTATGGAAAGATGCCTGGGCAACCAGGCATCTTTTTTTGCTTTTTTTTACAACTTTTTAAGTTCGTCCTGAACGAAATCTGCTAAATCCTTTACGTATCCTGCAGAGAAATCAAAACGAATATCTGCCGCTTCATAAATTTCTGGAATACTTCTAGTATAACCTAAGCCTAGTGCTTTTTTATACGCTGTAATTGCTTGTTCTTTGTCAGACTTATAGTTTCTCCACATGGCAATTGCACCTAGCTGAGCGAAGCCATATTCAATATAATAAAAAGGAACTTGATAAAAATGTAGAATACCTTGGTATCCTACTTCTTGAAATTTTTCCAAACCTTCACTGTCAACTAAACCTGTGCCATAAATCTTATTCAACTCCATCCATTTAGCTCGACGATCTTGAGTAGTATGCTCTGGGTTCGTATACATCCAATGTTGGAATGCATCTCCTTTAGCTACACTAGGTAGCATTTTCAATAACCCCTCTAGGTGATTTCTTTTGGCTCTTTTTAAATCACTTTCATTTGGATAAAAGCTTTCCCAATTTTCTAATGAGAATAACTCCATACTCATTGAGGCCAACTCTGCAACCTCACTTGGAGTTTGACGCATATTTGCAAATGGAATGGCATGATCTAAAAAACTATGTATTGCATGACCACCTTCGTGTACCATAACCCTTACATCGCCTTCTGAAGAAGCATGATTCATAAAGATAAAAGGCACACCTGTTTCTGGCATTGCCATCATATATCCACCAGGAGCTTTTCCTTTTCTTGATTCTAGATCCAGCATTCCAGTTTCATACATATTGGCTATACACGCACCAAAATAAGGATCCAATTTATTAAAACAATCTACTGTTTTGCTTACAAAATCTTCCGTTTTCTCAAAAGGTTGTAGTGGAGCTTGTTGCAATGGATCCACCACCATATCCCAGGGCTTCAAAGCATCAACTTTCATTGCTGCTTTTCTATCGTCGTCCATTTTTTTAAGAAGAGGAATAATCGCTGTAGCTACAGATTCATGAAAAGCTTCACAATCCTTGGCAGTATAATCAAAGCGATGTTTTTCATCAAACATATAATCGCGATAATTCTCATACCCCGCGTTTAAAGCTAATTGATGTCTTTTTTTAACCAGACGATCCATTAAATCATCTAATTTATCTGCATCTTGATTTTCTCTTTCTCGAGAAAGCATGTAAACGTCTTCCCGAACTTTACGGTCAATCTTTTTCATAAAGACTCCTGCCTGAGGCATAGTCAATTCTTTCCCTTGGTAAGTAATTGAAAAAGCTCCTGTGGTTTCAGCATACTCGTTTTCCATCAAGCTCAAATCTTTACTAAGCTCAATATTTTTTTCTGTGAACAGGGCCAAATCTTTTTCAATACCTCTTTTGAGATTCTTAAAGTCTTCCGGTAAACTCTCCTTCAATGGGCTTGCATTAAACATCTGTTGTAATTTGTTTTCCCAAGGTTTCATTTTTGGATCAACATGGATGTAGAATTTTTCTAATTCCTTTTTTGCCTCTTCATCTGTTGTATCAATAGACGTACTGACATACTTTAATCGCATATCCTCACTTACAACAGCATATAACTCATCCCAATCTTTAAGCCATGCTTCGAATTTATCTTGAGAGGAAATATCTCGATCTACAAGAGTTTTATAATATGGCTCTAATGCCTCCCATTCTCCAAGCTTGAAATCAGCTGGTAAAAACGAACGCTTATCTGGTGCTATTAATGCAGTTGTTGTATTCATTACTTCTTTTTTGTTTTGCTGGCCTTTTTTTCAGTTTTGGCTGCTTTTTCTTTATTTGGAACTGCCTTTTTTACGGGTGCAGCTTTCTTCTCTTTTTTCTCTTTCTTTTCTTCCTTAAACATTCCTGTAGCATCAAGCGCAATAAACCACTTCATGATTTTACGAATGTCTTTTAAATAAACACGTTGTTGATCGTGCTCTGGAACAATTTCTGCAAAATAATCGCGAACCTCTTTGTCTGCGGCTTTTACCTCTGGTGCAGCGTTTTTAGATGACTTCATTGCTTTAAAAACCTCGGCAAGTTCAATGCTTCCGGTAATTGTATATACCGTAATATTCTCTAGCGGTGTAAACATGTGTTGTCTTGACGCAACGAATTTTCTTTTTTCTTCACCTAGAGCTGTAACTATAAGACCATTGTCTCTACTTGTTACTATTTGGTACAATCCAGGCAATTTACTTATCGCCAATACTTCTTTTAATTCCATGAATAAATTTTAGCTTGCAAAGGTACGTAAATTTTAACGTTTGCCCCATAAAGAGAAAGCCTTGCTTCCGATGGAAACAAGGCTTTAATCTTCACAAATGAATTGAATTTATTTCTTCAGGATCGGGAAATTCTGTGATCTCCCATCCTTCAACTCAATAGTTAAGTAGTAAATTCCTTCTGAAAGCGTTGAAAAGTCTATGAAATCAGCCATCTCCAAATCACTTAATACAATTACCCTTCCGGATACATCATTTAGCGATATCGTCCCTTCAAAGTTTCTATTATTTTCAATGTAAACTTTATCTGTAGTTGGGTTTGGATATATCTGTACATCGATCAACTCCTCATTAGTTCTAATCCCAGTAACAGGGCTATCTTTAGTGGTGAGGTCATCTAAACAGAAATATGATGGAGTATTCATGCCAAATTGGCCAACATCGGAAGAGCTTAAAGAAAAGGCCAAACTATCTGCATTACCTAAACTACTTAAATCAAGGTATGTCCATTCGCTAATAAGGTAATCATCTGCATTATTAGCCGAACGGAAATCAGCCAAATAGAATTCAACTTTTTGGGTCCCTAATACCCCATTATTATATTTCTCAATAGTCAAGAGAAAAAAATCAGGGTCATTTCCAGTAATTCCACCAAATTTTTTGGCTATAGCATCTCCATCTCTCATACTTAAATAGGCGTAAGTACTATTATTTACATACATCCCTTCAATTCCCCCTCCTTCTGCAGCACCAGTTAAATTCATTACTACATTGTTCGTTAAGTATGACATATAAGCCACTCCATAAGTGCTTGAACCCATAGCTCCTTCTGCTTTAATACAACTCAAATCATTCATAAAACCAGGTGTAGTATTATCTGTCATTGAAGATATGCCAAAGCCAAACCAAGAATTAAACAGGCTGTCAAATGTGTTCGGAAAAAACGTATTCCCGTTTTGAAATCCTCCTTGAAGGTCACTTCCATTTAGAGCAGAATCTACTCCTAAGTTAAAATCTTCGAAGGTCGAAGTGGTTTGAGCAAAGCTCAAGTTAAAAGCCAATAAGGCTAAAGCAAGTACAATTTTTTTCATAATTTTTTATTTTTTAAGATTAATATTTATTCCGAATAATAGATTTGTTCCTGGCATTGGTCGTCGCTCAACGACTCTATAGTTTTGATTATAGATATTGTTGATGGAGGTGAATATTTTACCTGAAAAATTGTTTTGTTTAAAGCTGTACGCTAGGTGAATATTTCCTACATGGTATCTTGGGATAAGATCATTTGCGCCAAGTGTTTCTCCAATAACCAGATGCTGATAGCGAATACTCCATTCCCCCAATTTTAAACTAACATTCCCATTTGCTTGATATTTTGGAGTATAAAACAACTGATCTCCTTTTTCAATTTTAGGGAGGTCTAGGCTAATTTGATAGGTAGAGTTAGTATAGTTAAAGCTTAGATTGCTATTAAGCACAAACTTTCCTTTCTTAAAATCATAATCCAATCTTGACGACAAGCCATAAGACCAAACTTTAGCGATATTGTTGGCTCCCCAGAAAAATCCAAGATCACTTGGTGCCCATAAAATCCAATTTTTTATATTTCGGTTAAATACAGAATTGGTAAATTTTAATTGATGGCCTTTAAACTTCTGCCTCCAGGTTAAGCCCAACTCCTGACTCCATCCCTCTTCAGGTTTTAGGTCCGGATTCCCTCCTGGCGACCAAAACAAATCATTTAAGGTGGGCAATCGAAATTCGCGGGACACCTTTACCTTCAGCACTAATCGACTACCTATACCCTGCTGCCAGCCAATGTATGGCACAGGTGCCAGAAGATTTTTATCGACCCATTCTTCCCGTAAACTTAACTGCAATTGAGTTTGCTTTGTAGTCAATCTATATGCAAATAAGCCTGCTGTTTTGAATTGCGTATTGACTTCAGTATAGGACTCACTTTGAGCCATAGTAAAAATTGTTGTGCTTGCCACCTCAATAGAGTGCCTAGTATTGAATTTGAAATTATAGTTAGCTTCTCCTAAGCTTGTTTGAAATTTATTTAAGGCTTGAAGATGTATTTGAGGGTCTATAAATTCCTGTTGTTCTCTAAAATGACCGGCCTTCACTTTAATATTATGCTTCTTGTTTTTATATGCCCAGCTTGCCATGAATCGTTTGATTTGATCTTTTTGAAAAGCCTCACTATTCAACTGAGTTAAAGTAGGTGGGATTTCTTTGTCCGATTCTTGTAACCATGCATGGATAGCCAATTCGTTCTTGTCATTCGGCTTGATATAAAAAGATTGAATAAGCCCCATTTGAAGAAACGCAGCATTCTGTTGTCTGTAGTTTTCTACATTAGGTGCTGGACGCACAAGAATATCATTATTTGCTTTTTGGAAATTGACTTGAGTTACACTTTGAAAATGTTTGGTTCCTCCTTTTATTTGCAGGTCTTGTTGAAGAGAGGAGAAGCTTCCAATACTAGAGTTATAATCTAGTTCAAACTTAGATTTGAAGTTTCCTGTGTTTTGGAACCCAATCACTCCGCCAATAGCTCCACTGCCCCAAGATGAACTGTTTCCACCCACCTGTAAGCTAACTTTGTCACTAAAATTTAGTGGAATCAATGAGAGGTCTAAAAGGCCTAGCATAGAACTTTGAACGGGTAAGCCATTCCAAAGCAATAAAGTTTGGGAAGCACTTGCCCCTTGCACGCTTATCGTTCCTAGACTATTCCCTCCGTATGACTTGACATATACATTGCTTTCTTGCGATAAGAAATCTCCTAAACTAGCAAAGGACCTAGATTTAAGCGCAGTGCTATCCCAAACAATTTTTTCCAAGCCAATTGCTGCTTTACGAATTTGGATAAACTCCATTTCTGGCAATAAGATGGTTGTATCAACTTGAGCTTTAAGTGTTGAGAAAACCCAGCAAGTAAACAAACAACAAATATGTAATGAAATGCTTTTCAATTTCTTTCTATGCTTTTAAACTTTAGAAAGAAAGACACAACAAATCATTCACCCCTAGAATAGGGCATACGATGAGATGTAGAATTTACTTTTCTTCCGAAAGTCTTGTTCTAATGTATGTAGGCAGGTATTCTGGCTTACTCCTTTTTTAGCGCCTTCCCATTCTTTCAAACAGTGGCTTTTAGCTAAAAAATTGATGGAGATTACAGCAGCGGAGACTGCTCCCGATTTAAACGGGATTCCCTTTTGAACTTGAACCAAATTGTTCAAATTACCAACACATTTCAAATGTACGTTTAATCTTTAAATATATTCTTGATCTTATGAAAAACTGTTTAGTTTAATTCAAATTTTAAGAATCGTCCGGTATGACTTGTCGGATGTTCTGCTAGCTTCTCAGGGGTACCTTCAAAAAGCACTTCACCACCTTTATCGCCACCTTCTGGACCTATATCAATAACATGATCTGCTACTTTAATTACGTCTATGTTATGTTCGATAACCAATACTGTATTCCCTTTATCTACTAATTTGTTCAGGACATTGAGTAATACACTAATATCTTCGAAATGAAGTCCTGTGGTAGGTTCATCTAGGATGTAAAAAGTTTGACCCGTATCTTTCTTACATAGTTCAGCTGAAAGCTTTACTCGCTGAGCTTCCCCTCCAGAGATCGTAGTTGAGCTTTGTCCAAGTCTTAAATAGCCAAGCCCCACATCCTTTAGGGTTTTTACTTTTCTATAAATTCTTGGCAATGCTTCAAAAAACTCACAAGCATCATCCACCGTCATTTCTAAAACATCGTAGATAGATTTCCCTTTGTATCGGATCTCCAAGGTCTCTCGGTTATATCGCATTCTCATGCAGCTAGGGCATACCACTTCAACATTAGGCAAGAAGTTCATTTCGATAACTTTTACCCCGCCTCCGCCACATTCTTCGCAGCGTCCTCCTTTCACATTGAACGAGAATCTTCCAGGTGCAAAGCCTCTAATTTTGGCTTCAGGAGTTATGGCAAACAACTTTCTTATTTCATCGAATACCTTAATATATGTTGCCGGATTCGATCTTGGAGTTCTTCCAATTGGTGATTGATCAATCTCAATTACTTTATCAATATGCTTCAGTCCTTTAATTGACTTATAAGGTAAAGGTCTAGTTCTTGCTTTGTAAACATAGTGATGTAAAATTGGATAAAGCGTTTCATTTACTATAGTCGACTTCCCACTGCCTGAAACCCCCGTAACACAAATGAACTTTCCTAAGTCAAAAGCCAAATCAACATCTTTCAAATTATTACCTGTCATTCCCTGAAGAACAATTTGCTTCCCAATTCCTTTGCGTCGAACCTTAGGAACTGCAATTTCTTTAGATCCAAATAGGTATTCAGCAGTTAGTGTTTTTTCATTCTTAAAATTACTTGGTATGCCTTCCGCTACTATTTCTCCTCCATGCTCACCTGCTGCAGGTCCGATATCTATCAAATAATCGCAGGCAAGCATAATATCTTTATCATGCTCTACTACAATTACGGAGTTATCGCTTTCTGCTAGCTTCTTTAAAGAATGAATCAGTTTAGCGTTATCTCTTTGGTGTAAGCCGATACTCGGCTCATCTAAAATATAGGTTACTCCACTTAACTGAGAACCAATTTGTGTAGCTAATCTAATTCTTTGAGCTTCCCCTCCAGACAAACTTCTAGCTGGTCGATCTAAACTGAGATAGTCTAGTCCTACGTCTAATAAGAAAACTATTCTTTCTCTAATTTCTTTGAGTACTTCAACCGCAATTTCATTTTGTTTATCACTTAACCTATTCTCTATACCTTCCAACCATTGATGAAGACTACCTAAATTAAAAGCTGAAAGTTGACCGATATGGAGTCCATCAATTTTAAAAGATAAAGATTCTTTTTTCAGTCTATACCCTTGGCAACTTGGACAAGTTTCCTGCTCCATAAATTGCTCTGCCCATTTGCGGATGCTATCGGAAGTCGTGTCTCTATAACTACGAACAAGCATAGCCTCTACTCCACCATTTTCAATAGTATACCACCTATCCGCATCTGAAATATTAACTTCTTCTGATGGTAACTCTTGTGAAGAATCTCCGTACAATAATAAATTAAGGATTTCCCTATCCATTTCCCCCACAGGTTCGGCAAGGTTGAAGTTGAGTTTTTTAGATAATCGTTTGAGCTCTTTAAAAAGGTAGCCTTCCCTTCTTATACCTAAAGGAGCAATTCCACCCTTGTTTATACTCAATTTCCCATCAGGAAGAATGGCATCTTCATTAACTTGCATTTTATATCCTAAGCCTTTGCAAGAAGGGCACATTCCGTATGGTGAATTATATGAAAAAGAGTTTGGTGATGGGGCATCGTAGGAAATTCCACTTTCGCTATCCATCAAATTTTTACTGTAAGGAAAGGTTTTATTGTCGTCTATATCAAGTATAAACAAGAGACCATCACCTATTTTCATTGCTTTATCGATAGCTGAAAGAAGTCGTTGTTCGTTTTCAGGTTTTACTTTCACACGATCAACTACGGCCTCAATATCGTGAACCTTGTAACGATCAACTTGCATTTTTGGAACAATGTCTAACAACTCACCATCTACCCTTACTTTTAAAAACCCTTTTTTGAACAGCGAATCAAAAAGTTCTCGATAGTGTCCCTTTCTTCCTTTAACCTGTGGAGCAAGGATTGCTATTTTTCTATCATCAAAAGTATTTCTAATAGCATCTATTACCTGAACTTCAGTAAACTGCTGCATTTTTTTTCCAGAAACATAAGAATAAGCATCCGCCGCTCTAGCATATAATAGACGTAAAAAATCATAGACTTCTGTAATTGTACCCACCGTACTTCTAGGATTCTTGCTAACCGTTTTTTGCTCAATAGAAATAACAGGGCTTAATCCCGTAATACTGTCTACATCTGGGCGTTCCATATTACCAATAAACTGTCTGGCATAATTTGAAAAGGTATCTAAATAGCGTCGTTGTCCTTCTGCGTATATGGTGTCGAAGGCCAATGAAGACTTCCCACTTCCACTAATTCCAGTAATTACTACTAATTGATTTCTAGGGATTTTGACAGAAAGGTTTTTAAGATTATGCACCCTTGCACCTTCAACATCTATATATTCCGGTTCTGATATGATATGTTGATCCTTTTTCTTCATGAAGTTGGCAAAGGTAAGGAAGAAAAGGAGAGGAATAAAAAAAACCTACATGAATCATGTAGGTTTTTTTTGTTCCTCTTTTTTTGAAGTCAACGCTTACTTATCTCCTGCTACAATAGCTGTATTTGGAGTTACATGATAAGCATATTCTTTTATCATTACATTTGATCCATCTGCACTCATACTGAGTCTTACCCACGCGTAATGCGAGTTCCCTGAAACTGGAAACTTAAGGCCTACAAATTTATCTTGACCTAAAAATTTACCAAAACTAATTGGGCTACCGTTATAGGTGCCAGATGCGCCTAAATACGCTTCATCGAACCAAGTCACTTGACTCGCACCAATAGTATTTCCTTCACCCAAAGCCGAAACAACTTCTACGGTGTCTATATATCCATCGAAATTAACAATTTCCTCTTCTGTCAGAACTTCTGCTCCATTCATACCTGTAATATAACCGTAATTAACTGCACTGGTAACTCCTCCATAAGTGTAGTTATAATTATAAGCTCCTACCGCCATGTCATAAATTCCGTCACCATTGAGGTCAATAGAATCCATAGCGCCCGCATTCATAGCAGGTGTAAGAGAAAGATCCGGAGTTAAATCTGTTTCATCGATATTAGGATCGTTAGTCTCTGTTTCTGGATCATCATCTTTACTGCAAGATGCTAATAGCGTAATGGCTGCACCCGCTAATAAGGTATATCTCGCCATTTTTTTATTCAATACATTGTTCTTTTTCATGTGTTTATTATTTTAATCAAATGTAACAATTATTTGTTTCTATACAAAGATTTATCAATTTCACCCCTCAGTTCATCGCGATTCAAGTCTTGACCAATAAAATCAATTATGTTCTGTATGACGGCCTCATTTTGATTTACAACCTCTCCGTACTCCAACTCTAGAAGATCCATATTCCTTTGCTTTACGATAAATTCCTTAGCTTTTTGAAACGAGTTCTCTAAAATTTTATCCATTTCAAAAACAGTAGTTTTGGGAGAAGAAATATTTAAATTTTCTTTCAGTTTATCTTGCGATTTGACAATCTCATTGACTGGTCTCTTCATCAAAATAATTTTGTAATCCATGTTTGCTGGAAGAAAGCGAATCAAACTGCTTATAACTTTTAAAACTTTTCCATTAGCCTCATATACAATTCTATTATCACTAGCTAATCGCTTAATCGCCTCATGCTCGTAATATCCCTTGGGATTATCTTGATCTGCTTGACGAAAATTATCCGTAAACACTTCCAATCCACTTGCTTCCAGCATTTGCATCATCATGGAAGTACCTGATCTTGGCAAACCAGAAACAATGTAGACCGTTCCTTTACTTGACTTTTTAAGCTCACTTTTCAATTCTAAGGCTTTTTCTGGACTATTCAACTCCTTTTCATATAAGTCTATTAGCTCTACTCTTGCTTTAGACATAGCAGGCGCCAAATGCCTTGCTACTAAAAAAGCCTGTTCCGCTTCATCAAATGCGCCTATGGCTTTGAAAGCTTTTCCTAGATGAAAATGAGCAGAAGGGTTGAAGTAAGTGAGACTAACTGAATCAATGAGGACATCTATAGCTTCTTCATATTTCTTTTGTGCTAGGTAAGCTAAACCTAATCCATGAAGAGCGTAGGCATTACTTGGGTTAAATTTTAAATTTTCCTTGAAATTTGTTTCTGCATCCTTATACTTATGCAACTTCAATGAGGTGGTTGCTATTTGATAAAGCAACTGAGGTTTTTTTACCCCTCCAACTTGAGATAGGGCTCTAAAAATTTGAATAGCCCCTTCAAAGTTATTTTCTATAAAGGCCAGCTTAGCCTCAAGTAATTTAAACGCAATATTAGATTTATCTACTAGTTTTCGTAAGCTCTCGATGATATTACTTAGGTCTCTTCCTTCTTTCTTTTCAATTAAAATCTCTGCTAGATAGAACAAGTAACGATGATTTCCTGGGTAATCATCACATAACTTATACATGATTCTACCCGCTTGTTCAAACTTCCTAGCATCAAAATAACTTCGAGCTAAATAAAAATTGTTTTCGTCTAAAAGTTTTTTAACCTCTTTGGGGCTATCCATATTAGTGTTTTCGACATAGCCCAAATCAACCAATTGTTTAATTAGTTCATCGCTTTCGAATTGATTCAAGGTGCTTTTTTTAAACTCTTTTTCACCGTCATAACTTGGAATAAATGAAGTACTAGGCTCTTTTTCAAAAATTGCGTTCAGTACTTTCCCATCCATATCTTCCCCAATTGGCAAATCAAATAGGGATAAAATTGTAGGTGTTATATCTAACAGGGTTGATCCATGGATTAGGTCATCTTTTCTAATACCTGGACCGCTCATAGCTATCATTCCGAGATAATTGTGCTCTCGTGCTATGGCTGCGGGTTCTTTAGGCAGAGTTTTAACCCTTTGTTCATCTGAATGAAACCCATGATCAGATAAAACCATTACATAAGTTTCTTCATCAACCAACTCCAACCACCTTGCTAGCATTAAATCGTGAAATCGATACGAGGCCTCAATAACAGCGCTATATAGATCGAACATCCGCTGATCGGTCCATTCTAATTTGGGCGGATGGTACTTCATAAAACAGTGAGAGATATGATCAATAGCATTATAATAAACAGCCATAAAGTCCCATTCTGTGTGCTCAGCTAAGTAGGTAGATGCGGCATGTATACTCAAACATTCTGCGACATCAGCGAGTAATAAATTCACAAACTTACTATCCTCTTCTGTCAGCTGTTCAAAATTTGGAATAAAAGAAGCCAACTGTTCGATCCCTAATTCCCCGGGATGCACTCTTAAGGCGTCTAACTTCTCTGCTAAATTTTCAGGATGAACCGAATTTGGGACGACCTTCCAATCATGCCACTTAGAATCTTTTTTGGCTTTACCATAAAAATTAGAAACTTGAACACCATCAATATTTCCTGCTGGGTGACTTGGCCACCACCCCACCACATTAGTTTTATAACCCTGTTTATTTAGGATCTCCCAAACTGTACTTGTCTGAATGGAATCTGTAGTTACCGCTCTAACCTTACTATTATTATCAGCGCCTTCTAAAAAACCATGCACTCCATGTTTAAACGCATACTTCCCCGTTGAAATAGAAGTCCAAAGCATAGGAGATAAGGGAGGGTCAAGCGTTGAGATATTCCCCATTACTCCGTTATTAATTAAACTTTCTAGAGCAGGCATTTGCCCTTTATCTATTAAAGGATTGATAACTTTCCAATCGGCCGAATCCCAACCGATTAGTAAAAACTTAGTTTTCTTTTTCATCAGACTCCTTTTTTTTCTCTAATGGCTCTCGTTTTGAGCGCCAAAGCTCAATTCCTCGGTATCCTAAAGCTAGCACATTAATCAGGCCTTTCGCTATCATTTCGTCTTGCGATATAGCTTCTGGTTTTTTCTTATTCAATTCTTATTCATTTTGATTAACACAATAACTTGTCAACAATATTAAGAAAAATTGAAACAATAAGTTTTTTTTAGAATCGATGATTTAATTTTACGGATATGGAGTTTTTAGACGAGCTTAATCAACCGCAACAAGATGCAGTAACATTTACAGAGGGACCATTGCTTATTATAGCCGGACCTGGTTCTGGTAAAACAAGGGTATTAACTTACCGAATAGCCTATTTGATTTCTAAGGGGATAGACCCTTTCAGAATTCTTTCCCTCACGTTTACCAATAAGGCCGCAGCCGAAATGCGATCAAGAATAGAAAAAATTGCAGGGAGTAATGCTCGAAATCTATTTATGGGTACTTTCCACTCTGTTTTTGCTAGAATATTAAGGAAAGAAGCACCAAAGCTTGGTTTTCCTAGCAACTTTACAATTTACGACACCAATGATTCGAAAAGTGTGCTTAAGCGTATCATAAAAGCTCAAGGACTTGACGATAAAATATATAAGCCCAATCAAGTTTTCTTTCGTATTTCGTCAGCAAAAAACTCTTTAATTGGAGCAACAGCTTATGCCTCTAACGCAGAATTAGTTAATGAAGATACTGCTGCTGGCAAACCTAAAATAGCTCAACTCTATGCGCTTTACACCAAAAAATGCAGGCAAAATGGGGCTATGGATTTTGATGATTTATTGATAAATTTTTACGTACTTCTCAAAAATTTTCCAGCATCTCTTTATTATTATCAAGACAAATTTCAATACATCTTAATCGATGAGTTTCAAGATACGAATACCGCACAGTATGCTATTATAAAAAAGTTAGCAGATAGAAATCAAAATTTAAGTGTGGTGGGTGATGATGCCCAAAGTATTTATGCTTTTCGTGGAGCAACCATTACGAATATTTTAAATTTTCAGAAAGATTTCCCAGACTATAAATTGGTTAAGCTTGAACAGAATTATCGAAGTACTCCTCAAATCGTGAAAGCAGCAAATCACCTCATCAAGCACAATTCAGCTCAGATTGCTAAAGAAATCTGGACGGAGAATGAGGTGGGAGAAAAAATTAAGGTATTCAAAACGGTCAGCGATAATGAAGAAGGCAAAAAAGTAGCTGATTTAATTTTTGAATTAAAGATGAAGGAACATTTTGGCAACAATGACTTTGCCATTCTTTATCGCACCAACGCCCAGTCAAGAGCAATGGAGGAGGCACTTCGCCGTCAAAATATTCCGTATAAAATATTTGGTGGCTTATCTTTCTATCAACGAAAAGAAATCAAAGACCTATTAGCTTATTTAAAGTTTATGGTCAATCCGAATGAAGAAGAATCTTTAAAGCGAATAATCAATTATCCTAAACGAGGCATAGGGAATACGACAGTAGAAAAATTGACCGTTATAGCCGACAAGCAAGGTAAAGGAATTTGGGATGTTTTGGATCAAATTGAAATGTATCAATTTCCGAAAAGAGCTACACAAACTCTTCGAGAGTTTGTAACCATGATTCAAAGCTTTCAGACTTTATTAAGGAGCAAAAATGCCTATGACGTCGCCGCGCATGTTGCCAAGTCTACCCAAATTCTTCAGGAACTATACAATGACAAAACGGTTGAAGGGGTTAGTAAATATGAAAACATTCAAGAATTACTAAATGGTATAAAAGAGTTTAGCATAGAAGACGTCATTGAAGATGAGGAAGAAGCGAATAGCGATCGAAGCCTTGGAGCTTACTTGCAGAACATTAGCTTACTGACAGGTGATGAAAAAGAAAATGAAGAAGAGGAAACTGTTAAGTTAATGACCATTCACGCTGCAAAAGGACTTGAATTTCCTGTCGTGTTTTCTGTTGGGCTTGAAGAGAATCTCTTTCCTTCTGCGATGTCTTTATATACTAGAGAAGATTTAGAAGAAGAACGAAGACTATTTTATGTGGCTATTACAAGAGCAGAAAAACACTTATTTATCTCTTTTGCAAATACTCGTTATAAATTTGGGACGCTCCAATATAGTGAGCCGAGTCGATTTCTAAAAGAATTACCCGAGGCCGAATTACAACTAATGGGAGCTCCAGAAAGGCGCCAAGCAAGCCCCACTAGTAAGCCCCAAACTAGTCAATCTGGACTTGGAGAAAGAAGCTTGCAAGCTCGTAAGGCTCAATTAATTAGACGGCCAAATGCACAGACTGAAGATGTTAACTTTGAAGCCGATGATGTAAGCAATTTAAAAGTAGGTCAAGAGGTACTACATCAACGCTTCGGTAAAGGGAAGGTTACCAACATTGCTGAAGGAACAAATGCCATTGCCTCTATTCATTTTGCACAAGAAGGTGAAAAGAAAATTATGCTCAAATTTGCCAAACTCAAGATTCTGAGTTAGCTCTTTTTTAATAAGAACAATACAATTTGAACAGAAATAATTTTAATAAATAAAAAAACTTAGTACCTTGCGAACGCTTAAGGCGGTGTTCTTGCCTCTAAATAAAAGCAAACTTCCCAATTAACAATTATTCTTAACTGAAAGAAAAGTACAATTTCAATTTATTAATTCTATATGGAGTATAATTCCCAACGAGGCTTCTTGCGCCTAAGAGAGTATGGTAGACATATTCAAAACTTAGTTGAACATGCAATTAGCATACCTGAGAGAGATAAGCGACAAGATGTAGTTGATCACATCATACACATAATGGGTAATCTAAACCCTCATTTAAAAAACGTAGACGATTTCAAACATTTGCTATGGGACCATTTGCATATCATGGCAGATTTTAAATTGGATGTGGACTCTCCTTACCCTCTTCCTCAAAAAGAGGTCCTTTTTGCAAAGCCAGGACGTTTTGACTACCCTGAAAAAAACAGCAAATATCGACATTACGGCAAGAACATCTTGAGTATGATTGAAAAAGCTATTGAAATGGAGGAAGGTGAAAAGAAAGTAGCTTTCACTAAGTGTATAGCTAACTATATGAAGATTGTGCACAACAATTGGAATAGTGAAACTGTAACCGATGAAACCATCATCAATGATCTTCAAATTCTTTCCAAGAACCAACTGAGTTTAAGTGAAGATGTGACCTTAAACAAAGTTGCCCCTACTAAGAAGACATATCCGAGCAATAATCGAAATAGTAGAAGTAAAAATAAGAACTATTCGAATAAGCGCAAAAACTTTAGCCGAAGCAAATAAATTAGGCTAGTTCTGATTTGATTTCTTAATTTCTGCTAAATTTGTGCTATGACTTTTCTAGATTTTGAAGAACCCATTGCGCAACTCTATGATAAGCGAGTAAAGCTTGTAGAGATGCAAACACAAGGAGACTTAAACCTTGACGATAAAATTGCCGAACTAGACAAGCTAATCGACGAAAAAAAGGAAGATTTATATTCTAACTTAAGTCCTTGGCAAAAAGTCCAACTTTCCAGGCATCCTGAGCGCCCCTACACCCTATTCTATATTCATCATATTTTTGATAATTTCATTGAACTTCACGGCGATAGAAAAGCTGGAGATGACAAAGCTATTGTTGGAGGTATTGCAGATCTAGATGGACAAAGCGTGATAGTGATTGGACAACAGAAAGGGGTGAATACTAAAATGCGACAATATCGAAACTTTGGGATGGCGAATCCCCAGGGTTATCGAAAAGCTTTACGCTTAATGAAGCTTGCGGAAAAGTTTAATAAGCCAATTATAACTTTTATTGATACTCCAGGTGCATTCCCGGGAATAGAAGCAGAGGAATTAGGTCAAGCAGAAGCTATTGCGCGCAATCTTTTCGAAATGACCAAATTAAAAGTGCCTGTAATCTCTATTATTATCGGAGAAGGCGCATCTGGTGGAGCGATTGGTATTGGAGTTTGCGATAAGATGCTCATGCTAGAAAACACCTGGTTTACCGTTATTTCACCTGAATCTTGCTCTTCAATATTATGGAGAAGTTGGGATTATAAAGAAAAAGCAGCCGACCAGCTCAAATTAACAGCTACGGATATGCAAAAAATGAAGATTGTAGATACCATTATCAAAGAACCTCTAGGAGGGGCTCATCACAATCCTGAAGAAATGGCTAAAACCTTGAAACGAAGTATTAAGAGGAATTTAACAAACTTGAGTGAACTCTCCCCTGAAGATCGTATTGAAAAACGAATTGCTAAATATTCATCTATTGGAACCTTTGAGGAAAGAAAAGTGCAATAAATGAAATGGTGGAATAACATAAAGCGATTTCTGTACTTAAAAAAGCTCCGATTCGATGCCAAATCAAAGTCAAAGGTGCGCAGGGAAATGCTAAATATTAAGTATGCCCAGAAAATTGGGATTTTATTTAATGCCACATCAGCTGACGATATAATTACCGTAACTAAATATGCCGAACGCTTAAAGAAAGAGCACAAGGATATTAGCATCCTAGCTTATCAATCTAAAAAAGATAAAGACAATAAAGACCCTCGGTTCATTAATGAACTCGATATAAATTGGTTCTATATTCCGACTAGCGAAAAAATCAACAATTTTCATAAAATGAAGCTAGACATATTAATTTGTGCATTTGTTGATGAATGTTTACCCTTAGAATATATTGCTGCTACTTCGGATGCTAAATTTAGAGTAGGAGATTTTAGCGATGCTAAAACCAATTATTTTGAGTTAATGATTAACACAAAAAAGAATCATAATTTAAAATATCTTTTAGAGCAAATCGATCATTTTTTACATGTCATAAACCCATAAATCATGAATCTCCAAGGAACGGGAGTAGCTTTGGTTACTCCATTTAAAGCAAATAAAAGTATTGATTTTGAAGGTCTTGGGAAAGTTATCAATCATTGCATTAATGGTAGAGTAAACTACCTGGTTGCTCTAGGTACGACAGGCGAAACAGTTACCTTAAGCCTGGAAGAAAACCAAGAGGTTTTAGATTTCACAAAAAAACACAACGCTGGAAGAGTTCCATTAATTGCGGGATTTGGTGGAAACGATACGGCTCTTATTGTTAAGCAAATTAACAGCTTCCAATTAGAGGGTTACAGCGCTATTTTATCTGCAAGTCCAAATTACAATAAACCCTCTCAAGAAGGTATTTATCAGCACTATAAGCAGATTGCTTTGAACAGTCCATTGCCTATAATTCTATATAACGTTCCAAGCAGAACTGGTAAAAACATGACGGCTTCTACAACTATTAGACTAGCTAAAGACTTCGAACAAATTATTGGCATTAAAGAAGCCTCTAATGATTTGTTGCAATGCATGGAAATTATACGAAATACTCGCCCTTCTTTCCAACTAATCTCTGGGGATGACGTTCATGCCCTACCTATGATAAGTTTCGGTTGTGAGGGGGTAATTTCAGTTGTAGCACAAGCCATTCCATCTTCATTTACGAATATGGTTAATTCTGCTTTAGCAGGAGAATTCAAAAAAGCCAGTGAACTACAGTTTTCATTTTTAGATTTAGTTAAGTTGATTTTTAAAGAAAATAATCCGGCGGGCATCAAAGCGGCTCTAGCTCATTTAAACTTATGTGAAGACGATTTACGCTTACCCCTTGTGCCAGTCAGCAATGAGTTAAGAAATAATATTAAATCCTTCTTTAATTAAAAAAGGCACATGGAAACTCTGCGCATAGGTGGCGTGCCTGAGCACTTCAACCTCCCTTGGCATTTGGGACTAGAAAATGGAATCTTTGAAGGTGAGGGTCTTCAGATAGAATGGACCACCTTCTCAGGAGGGACAGGCCAAATGACCCAAGCTTTACGAAGCAAAGAAGTAGATGTTTGTGTCGTTCTAACGGAAGGAATCGTAGCAGATATAGTTAATGGAAATCCGTCTAAAATAATTAGTAAATATTTAAATACCCCTCTAATTTGGGGGGTTTTTAGTGGGAGTGAAAACGTCATAAACTATTATGGCGAAATCTACGACAAGAATTATGCTATCAGTAGATTTGGGTCTGGGTCGCATTTAATGCCTATAGTGGACGCCTTGTTTAAAGGAAAAAAAATTAAACAAGATCAATTTAAGATTATAAATAATTTGGATGGTGCCCTAGCCTCTTTAGCCAAGAACGAAACAGCTGTTTTTTATTGGGAGAAATATACAGCCAAGCCTTACGTCGATCAAGGAAAATTAAAATGCCTAGGAGAATTTGTTACTCCTTGGCCATGCTTTGTATTGGCTGCTACCGATGAGGTTATTGCCAATAAGCCAGAAGCTTTATCCAAAATGCTTAAAACACTTTTCTTCATCAATAAACAATTCATGACGGCCATTGGTAGTATTGATCAGGTAAGTGAACGTTATAAGCAAGAATTGGGTGACGTACAGAATTGGTTTTATAGCACTGAATGGAGCACAAATGATGAGATAAGCTTGAAGTCTTTAGAAAATGTGATTTACACTTTAAAACGCAGCGGTATAATTAAGGGAGACTTTGACCCTAATAAACTTTGCACAAAGCTGTAACAATAAATTACACCACCTTATCTGCACAAGAACTACTTGCAAAGGCTTCTGGTTTGGCTTTAAACTGAAAGCCCATCCCTAGAATGTATCCCATGGCTTCTTTTAAGGCTGTATTCGATTTAAAATTAGGATTCGTATTGATATCTGCGTGCACTTCAAGGTCAACTTTGTATTTATCTAAAAGATGACAAATACTATAAGCCACTTCAATGCTTTTAGAAACTTCATTAATCATGCGTTCCTTAATAGTCATGAGGCCTACATGTTGGAAATTATTAATAAACATAAAACCGCCACTTCCCTGCCGAAGAAAAACAACTACACTTGCAAATTCAATATGACTTCGGTATACTTGAGAATCTGTCCCCACACAAATTTTTAACTCATGACCAGCTGCTTTTTCCCGTTGGATAGTCTCTTCCACCAATTCAGGTAAATTATAATTGAGAAAAGTGCCATCTAATTTTCGCCAGCTCATGCTATATCGCTTGATAGCTAAAAGTAAGAAAAATAAAATGGAAAAAGAAACCGCTAATTCAGCACCAAGTTTAGCCTATGAATTCCTATAAAAACAAACACTTTAAAGCAAATCAACAATATCCTTCGAGTATTCACCACTTTTTCATAAATTTACGGGATGTCTAAACCCGTTTTTGTTTTAAGCGATCACTATGAAAATTGGATTAATCTGAATCCACTAACCCTCACTAAACCTGTGTCATTACTCCGAGTTGGAATAACGACTATTCAGGAAAAATGGGAGAGTTTAGTCGGAAAAAAAATTAAACTTAAAACTTGTGTTCCGTACTTAAAAGATTGCGATAGCTGGATGCCGGAACAGGGGGTCAGTTTTGTTTTTATTAATTCAAGTATTCTGCCCAATCAAAAACTATGTGATGCTATATCCCTTCTAACAGACGGGCAATCTCTATACAAGCAAGGCGAGTTAATCGCTTCCAAAATTACTCTAGGACAAGAAAGCTTAGAAGAAGCAATTGAATTTACAGAAGAAGTCGTTCAAATCAAGCACCTTTGGGATATTTTCTCAAAAAATGAAGCTGTATTGCGGCAGGATTTCGAGCAATTGACTAAAGGACGACAATCGGACGAGTTAAGCCAAAGCAATACCTTAATAGGCCCTAAAAATCAGCTCTTTCTAGAATCGGGAGCTAAAGTTGAAGGGGCTATTTTAAACACGTCAACAGGGCCCATTTACATTGGAAAAAGTGCGGAAGTAATGGAAGGGGCTCTTGTTCGAGGCGCTTTAGCTTTATGCGATAATGCCGTGTTAAAATTAGGCGCGAAAATTTATGGGGCCACTACAATCGGTCCATTTAGTAAAGTTGGAGGGGAGGTAAATAACTCCGTAATACAAGGTTATAGTAACAAAGGCCATGATGGATTTTTAGGAAATTCTGTAATAGGAGAATGGTGTAATCTTGGCGCGGATACCAACAATTCAAATCTAAAAAATAATTACGGCGAGATTAAAATATATAGCTTTAAAGAGAAAGGCTATATCAATAGTAACTTACAGTTCTTAGGCTTAATTATGGGAGACCACAGTAAATGTGCAATTAACACCATGTTTAATACAGGTACGGTTATTGGTGTTTTTGCCAATGTATTCGGAAGTGGATTCCCTCCAAAGTACATCCCTTCATTCAGTTGGGGTGGATCGGAAGGCTTTTCTACTTTCAACTATGACAAAGCTCTCGAAGTCGCAGAGCGCGTAATGAGCAGAAGACAAATAGAATTAACCTTAAAAGATAAAACTATACTTAAATTCATACACGAAACAAGTGAAGTACAATGAGAAGACAAGTAGTAATTGGAAATTGGAAAATGAATACAACGATTGATGAGGCAATCAATCTAATTATCGATTTAAAAGAAGGCTTAAATGATCTTTCAATAATCGTATGTGTTCCTTACACCCACATAGGTATTGTTCAAGAAATAGTAGATGATCGAATTGCTGTTGGAGCGCAAAACCTTTGTCAATTTGATAATGGTGCATACACCGGTGAAATTTCTAGTAGCATGCTTCTTTCTTTGGGAGTAGAGTATGTTATTATAGGACACTCTGAACGAAGAACTTATTTTGGCGAGGATGACGCACAGGTGAATACTAAAGTTAAAAAAGCACTAGAAAATGATATTATGCCAATTATTTGTTGCGGTGAAAGCTTAGCTGAGCGTAAGGAAAACACTTACCTTCCTTTCGTTGAAAATCAAATAAAATTGGCCCTATCGGGATTAGATAGCGCTATGCTTAGCGATTGCATAATAGCCTACGAACCTATTTGGGCTATAGGCACGGGAGAAACCGCTACCGCGGAGCAGGCACAAGAAGTTCATCAATTTATCCGAAAAGTAATTTCCTCATTATATGACTTAGAGACTGCCAATCATGTAAGTATAGTATATGGTGGAAGTGTTAAAGCTTCCAATGCATCAGAACTATTTGCAGGTGAAGATATTGATGGTGCTTTAGTAGGTGGAGCCTCATTAAAGGCTCAAGAATTTCTGAAAATAGTTAAAGCTCTGTAATGCGCAACTATAAACTTGTTCAGCTTACGAATACAAATGGCAACAATGAACTTCTTATTGCTTTTTTAGATCAGTTAAGTTTTGATTCATTCGAAGAATTGGATGAAAATAGTTTAAATGCCTACATCCTTAAAGAAGAATTTAATCAAGATGCTTTGAGCCAAGTGCTTAATGAACTTGAGCAATTCAAATCCGTAAAATTTGAAGTTTCGGATTTAGAAAATAAAAACTGGAATCAAGAATGGGAGAAAAATTTTCTAGCCATTCAGATTGGCAATGAGTGTGTAGTGCGTGCTCCTTTTCATGACGCAGTATCTGTACCCTACGAGCTAGTTATTGAGCCGAAAATGGCTTTTGGCACTGGTCACCATGCAACTACCGAAATGGTTCTGACACTTATGCTTCGAATGGACTTTAATAATAAAGAGGTATTAGATTTTGGCTGCGGCACTGGAATTTTGAGTTTGCTTGCTGAAAAGATGGGAGCAAAAAGCATCCAAGCCAATGATATTGAAGAGCCCGCTTTTATTAATACTATCGAAAATGCCCAATTAAATGGCTGTTCTAAAATTACGGCGATTCATGGTGCAATAGACAAAGTTCCCGTTCAAAACTATGACGTCATATTAGCCAATGTGACAACAAATACAATTAAAGAAAATTTAGCGCAACTATTAACGTTATTATCATCGAAAGGAGGAATTCTGCTAAGTGGAATTTTACTAGAACAAGAAGATGAAGTTAAAGACTTAGCAAAGTCTTTACAATTAAGCTTTGTAGGCAGAAAAAATCAAGATAACTGGGTTGCATTGCAGTATTCCAAACCATAAGTATATGAAAAAAATTATTTTACTTTTTATTTTAACAGGGATGTTAATACCTGTGAGTTTTTCACAAGTAATAGATACGCTTCCAAGTAATAAAGAAGAGTTTGTAGTAGCACTAAAACAAAAGTTTGATGCCACAAATCGTTCAGACTTGAAGGATTTGTATAAGGAATTTGATTCTCAACTCAAACAAAATTTGATTCCAGATAATGTAATAAGCAATCTTGCTGAGGCAAGTAATAGAATGCTACAACTTAGAGGAAAAGCCTATCCACAATTACAGCAGTTGTTAAGGTACTACATGAAATTAAATGAGATTCCCTTAAACGCCAGCGAATGGAATCAATTTCAGCAAACCTTGATGAAGTTAATGAATAACGCTAAGGCAGGAGATAGTAAAGTTATCCTAGATTTTATTGATTTCGCGATTCCATTATTCAGAGAAAACGCATTATGGTTTAGCAAGGGTAAAATATGGAGTTTAAGCAATGACAATTTCATTCTTAGCTATGAAGAAAATGGACCATTAGTTAGCGTGAGTTCTGGAGATATTAAAGGAAAAACAACTGGAGACTCTTTACTTATCTTAAATACTAGCGGCACCTACGACTACTTAACTCATAAATGGAAAGGAAGTAAAGGACTTGTTAATTGGGAAAGAGCGGGTCTTGTTGACGATGAAGTAAACGCCGTTTTTGGAGCCTACGAAATCGACATGAAGACCCAAGGGTATTCAGTAGAAGAGGTAACATTTACGTTTAAAGATTATTTTGCTAGTAGTATTTCTGGTAAGTTGGAAGATAAAATGGTGGCCTCTGCCACTGCAACCACTACCCGATATCCAAGATTTTCTGCGGATCGTGAAAACGTACCTGCACAGGAGATTACGGAAAATGTGCTTTACTATGGCGGATTTACTCTAGCTGGTTCAAAAATTCTTGGAAGCAGTAATGGAGAACCCTCTGAATTGATCATTTTCAAACCTAACTCAAAACAACAAATTCTACACGCATTTACAAATTCGATTACCATCAATATGCCGGACAAGATTAGTAGTACTAACGCTGAAGTTTCCTTGTACTTTGATGAAGATTCTATCTATCACCCAAGTATAGATTTGTTCTACGACGTAAGTGAAAACTCTTTAAAACTAGTTAAAGGTGATGGCAGCTTAGCACAATCCAGTTTTTTAAATTCTTATCACATGATGGATTTTGAAGTAGATGTTATTACCTGGAAATTGGATGAGGATGAAATTCATTTAAGCACAATAAGTTCTTCTGGATTAAAGTCTGCTCGGTTTGAATCTAAAGAATATTTTAGCGAACAAAAGATGAAAGCGCTGCGTGGAAATGTAAGTTATGATCCACTTTCTATTCTAAGAAAATATACTGAGCAGAACATGCAGAATTATATATACGCGTATGAATTCGCAAAACTTATTTCACCCAAGCTAACCATCCAGCAGATCAAGCCAATACTTTTTAACCTCGTGCAGGAAGGGTTCATCACTTTTGATGAGGAGACTGGAAAAATTAAAGTAACACCGAAGGTTAATCATTATGTTCTTGCCAATGCAAAGAAGAAAGATTTTGACAATATCACCATCATCTCAAATAACAAAAGACAAAACGCGAGCATTAATTTAACCACCAATTCACTTAAACTTGAAGGAGTAAAATCCGTCCCCATTAGCATAGCAAATTCAACCTTATTCTTTCCAGACAGTCAAAAAATAACAATAGAGAAAAACCGAGACATGTTATTTGACGGTCTATTCTTCTCTGGAAGCTTTGACTTTTTCGGTAAAGGCAATCATTTTAACTATAATGAGTTTTCCATGAATTTGCCTCAAATAGATACGCTAATTATTAATATCCCTGATGGAGATAAAGTAGATCAATATGGCTTACCCCAATTACGACCTATTAATTCGACCTTGGAGCATTTAACAGGTACTTTAAATATCAACTTACCAATTAATAAATCAGGTAGTTCTGAATTAGCACAGTTTCCTATATTCGAATCAACGTCCTTTGCTAAAGTCTATTATGATGATAAAAATACAAGGGGTGGAACCTACGAGAGAGATAAGTTCTATTATGAGATAGAACCTTTCACCATTGATTCTTTAATGCATATCGATCATCGCACTCTAGAGTTTAATGGTAAATTATATTCGTCAGGAATTTTTCCTGAGCTTAACGAACCGCTTCGTTTACAATCCGATCTTTCTCTTGGATTTCAAGTTACCTCGCCTCCAGATGGCTTTGAAGTATACCAAGGAAAAGGGAAATTCATCAGTGACATAGAATTAAATAATAAAGGATTAACTGGATCTGGAATTATAAAATTTAAAACAACAAGCTTTGAGTCTAAAAACATCTTGTTTTTTCCAGATTCTATGCTTGCAGTTGCAGACACCTTTGGTGTAGAAGAATCAA